>CAZZYE010001180.1:0-2659 GCA_964658145.1 uncultured Stigonema sp. | reverse complement strand
ATTAGCAATTAGCAATTAACACTTTATACAGGTGTGATGCTGATTACCTTACTGCCCTTGCGATTAAGCTGTTGCAACTTACTAGAAAGTTGCTCATAGGGTACGAGCAATTCTGTGGTACTCTGGCGCACTACCGTCGAATTCGGGCTGGCTTTTTGTGTCAACCTGATCCGGTATGTTTCTCCTCGGCTACCGCTAGAGATCCCCGCTAAGGCTTTTGTAGAGGTTGGGTAGATTGGTGAGGCGATGTTTTTAGCCAATTCCCAGGTTAGCCGTCCTTGTTTCTGTCCTTGAGCGCGATCGCTACTGGCATAACCCCGGTACAGATGGAATATCCGACCAAAGCCAACGTTTTTCAGCCCAGTTTGGCTTTTAAAGCCCCGATAGTAGGGTACGACATTGTCACCAAAGTTCTCTAGATATTCCGGTGAGTCAATGTAGGAGTTAATTTCAGCTTCGTAGCCTTGTGAGTTGTAAAGGTCAACGTGGTAGGATATCTCTAACTCATCTTCGGGCGCACGACCCAATAAATGCTTATAATTTAGCTCGATCAACCGAGTTTGCGAGTTGGAGTAGAAAAACTTTTCTCGATAGAGTTCCGACTGCGCAATTGCTTGTACAAATCCCCGTACAGTAATCTTTCCCTGACGCAAAAGGGATTCGGCACTGACGAGACGCTCCACGTCCATGAGATATTCATTGCCCAGAACCTGACGATAGGCTGCCCGAATGACAACTTCTACTTCTTCAAGTGTCCTATCGCTACGCAGCTCCACTCGTACTGAGTCTTCAAAGGCGGTAATCCCTAATCTTGCTGCCTCTGCCAACGATGCCATATTCACCTCCCCCATTATTAATTGCAAATCAAAAGCTTTTTTGCAATTTTTTTTCTTAATTAATTTATTATTAGGCTGCAAAAATTAAGCTGCCCGGAGAGGTAAACAACTCTTAGTACCTACTTGTCATAAGAGCTGATTTCCTCTCCGGGCTAAATCAACACTCTAGCTTAGAGCGTTAATTGCGTAGTCGAGATAAGAATTAGCTTCAACAGCTGGGTCGCCACTTAGACCGTGGTTTGCTTTGATGTGCTTGAGGGCTTCGATGTACCAGCTAGCAGACAGTTCAAAGCTACGGTTGATTTCAGACAAGCCAGCGATGAGGTAATCATCCAAAGGACCTGTACCACCTACAACTAGGGAGTACGTAACGATCCGCAAGTAGTAGCCGATATCACGTACACACTTTGCTTTACCAGTACTGGTAGAAGCGTAGTTAGGACCTTGCTGTTGAGTGGTGTAGGGGTACTTGTTGTACACCGCTTGAGCTGCACCTTCTGCCAAACGTTGAGCATTAGCGGTCAATGCTTTTGCTGCTTGTAAGCCAGCTGGAGCTTGACGGAAACGACCAAAGGCGGTTTGAAGTTCGGTGCTGCTTAGAAAGCGGCCTTGAGAATCTGCAGATGTAACTGCTTCGGTTAGAGGGGTTTTTGTCATTTTGGTATCTCCCTTTTCACAAACTTTTTAGTTGAAATTTTGTTTTGTCCAATGGACAAATTGTTCAGTCAATAGCAGCGTTGCTCGGAATTATGCTACTGCTGCTGCTGCACGATCAAAGTAGCTAGCGATTTCAGATGTCAAAGCACTGCAATCACCTTTGGTGATGTTGTTGGGGTCATTGACAATAGCGATCGCAGCTTCCTTCATTTTCTGAACAGCTAGTGCCACAGAACTACCAGGAGTTCCCAGCGCCAAGTATGTTTCACGCAGACCGTTCAAGCACCGGTCATCCAGCACACTAGCATCACCAGCAAAAATTGCATAGGTGACATAACGTAGGATGATTTCCAAATCGCGTAAGCAAGCAGCAGCGCGACGGTTGGTGTAAGCGTTACCACCAGGAGCGATCAACTGGGGTTGTTCAGCGAACAACTCACGAGCCGCACCCGTAACAAGAGAAGATGCGTTGCTGGTAATGCGGTTAACAGCATCTGTACGCTTATTGCCGTCTTTAACCAGTTCGATCAAGGCATCCAACTGTCCTTCGCTGAGAAATTCACCACGTGTATCAGCCTGGGAAACTACTTTTGCAAATGCATCTAAAACCATTGCTTCAATCTCCTAATTTGCTTGGCCAAGAACCATTTGGATTCAAAACTGAATAGTTCAGTTTATTTTGATGTCACACTGCTTGCGCAGTTGGGAAAGGTTTACAACAGACATCTAGGTATAAGTCTAAGCTTTCCATGCTTCCAGATTAAAACTTTTTTTACAAAACTTCATCTAATTCTGAGAAACTGGAAAACCTGATTAATTCAAGACTTTGTTAACTCTGTTGGATGATTTTTCCCTTTCAAATTATCTTTATACTATGTTGGCGGCTTCTGTTTTATTACAAATTATTATGCTCTTTTATCATTGTCTTTACAAAGCTTAACAACTGTAGCCGTCAAGAAAGCGGCAGGGAGCTTTCTGGTTGGGATTAAGACGTACCGCTCTCGTTGACCGAACTCGTGCGGAGTGCAACGTGTGTGGAGTACGACGCATCATCGTACCTCTGGGGTGGTTTGAAGCCCCTTGTTATTGGGGCAGTTAAGTGCTAAGATAAAATGTGATAATTTGCCCCCCAAAGTCTTTACATTTCTTACAAAAGGGGCATGCGA
>CAZZYE010001179.1:0-2668 GCA_964658145.1 uncultured Stigonema sp. | reverse complement strand
CTTCGTCTTCTTCTTCTTCGTCTTCGTCGGAGTCTAAATCAGACTGGAGTTCTTTTTTATCACTATCAACTTGTATTAAGTGAATATGCTTGTATCCCAGCTTAATTTCAAACTCATCACCAGGATTTAAGCCCATGGCTTTGGTGTAGGTTGCACCAATCACAATTTGACCATTTTGATGGACACTAACTCGATAGGTTGGTTCGCGACCACGACCATCTTTGGGTGCTTCCGGACTTAAAGGAATTCCTCTCGCCGATAGCAAAGCGTCATAAAAATCGGTGAGGTTGACACGAACCTGGTTATTTTTAGTAACAGTAAAATAGCCACATTGCTTGGCTCTTTCTCTCCGTGGTAGGGTGGAAAGTTCTTTTACTTTAGCCAGCAATGATTTTCCCGTCAATGGGGCGGTTGCAGTTTCAGTCATTACGCTCAAAATATCCTTACTCTCTCCAAATTGATAAACAATGTCGTCTCATGCCAGTATGATGGCTTTTTAACATCTGCACGCTTGCTGCTCAAAGCCCTAAAGTGAGGGATTAATTCCTGCTTATAGGGAGTATCATAGCCTCTATTATGCCTGTCCACAACAGATAAGAGGTCATAGTTGTCACAGGCATTAATTTCGGTAATTTTACGGCACTTTTAACCCTCATTTGCCATCGAAAATGAAATAACTTTTTCGAGATGTGCTATTACGGTGGTCTAACTTTAAGCCACCTTGGCAAAGTGGATCGGTTCTACCACTATACATAAGTCGTAGATCCAAGAAATAGCAGGTCCTACCACTTTTCTCGCTTACCTTTCTTGGCTTTGAGTTATAGGATTTTCCCTACTCATGTTCTCAAGCTTAGGACAGCATAGGATTTTTATAGGGTTGTGCAAGCATACACCCTTTTATCCTGCTAGTAAAGACGATAAATCTCTCTTTTCCACAATTTTACGAATAAACAAAGCAGTATTAGCCGCGCTAACACGTCAACTTCTACTGGTTTTGTTGCCTCGTAATTTTATATTAAATACTAGCATGCACTAATAATAGCAAAATTGTTATTTAAGTTTGAATTAAACTTGCTGTTACACTTTTATCTAAATACCTGCCTCTGGGGTGAGGATTGCCATAAGGCTTTTATAAAAATTCATCTAATTTAGACGAGCAGTTTTGTCGAGTGAGTCATATCCTTTGAGTTTCTTCATTGAGAGGTCAAGATGTTCATGCTCAAATTTGACAATTCTATATAATCGAATAATTCGCGCAAGATCGACAGTTCAGGGTTTGATGCCTGTTGACATTAAGATCCAGCTATAATCTATCAAGCATTTGATTCAGATATTTTTCAGTTTGGGGTAAATCACCTATAGGGGTGAATACCATCCTCGACTCGACTCCCAAACAGGTAAATCAGATGCCAAGCAGCGATGCTCTTTTTTTAACTGCTGGGTCTAGAGGTTGACACAATTGTCTGACATCCCTGGAGAGTGCTTCTAAAACTAAGATTTTCAGGGTTATCCTTAAACTAGAATCAGTAGCTCTTTAATCATCAGCTTATTAACAGCTAGCGTTACCAATGGGCAACAAGAGCCGAACTACTTAAACCAGCAAGCTGCATGTGAGATTGATTTTTTAGGTAAATGTGGTAATTTCAAGACTTTGGTAGGATGTAATGGAAGTTCTTTTTAAGGTCATTCGGCAGAAACAAAATTCCTCCCCTATTGTGCAAACTTACGTTTTGGATGCTGAATCTGGGAATACAATCCTAGATTGTCTCAATCGCATTAAGTGGGAGCAAGATGGGACTTTGGCGTTTCGCAAAAATTGTCGCAATACAATTTGTGGTAGCTGCGCTATGCGAATCAATGGACGATCAGCTTTAGCTTGTAAGGAAAATGTTGGCAGCGAAATCGGCAAAGTACCACAGATCGGAACGTCAGGAAGTAACGCGAATGTCATTCCAGAAATAACGGTGGCACCCTTGGGCAATATGCCTGTTATTAAGGATTTAGTGGTGGATATGAGTAGTTTCTGGAATAACCTAGAGGCAGTTGCTCCTTATGTGAGTACGGCAGGGCGTGTAGTGCCAGAAAGGGAGTTTTTGCAAACGCCTCAGGAGCGATCGCGTCTCGATCAAACGGGCAATTGTATTATGTGTGGAGCTTGCTACTCGGAGTGTAATGCTCGTGAAGTTGATCCAGGCTTTGTTGGTCCTCATGCCCTTGCCAAAGCTTACCGCACGTTAGCAGATGGACGTGATAGCCAAACCCAAAGCCGTTTAGAAAATTACAACGAAGGCACTAAAGGAGTTTGGGGCTGTACTCGTTGTTTTTACTGCAACTCAGTTTGTCCAATGGGTGTTGCACCATTAGATCAAATCACCAAAATCAAACAGGAAATTCTTGCGGATAGTGAAGTACCAGACAGCATTCCACTTCGTCACCGCAAGGGATTAGTAGAGATGGTTAAACAAGGTGGCTGGATTAATGAATCTCAGTTTGTTTTACAAGTGGTTGGAGACTACTTTAAAGACCTGAAAGGATTACTCAGTATTTTACCCTTGGGGTTACGAATGATCGTCCGGCGTAAGTTCCCCCTAACATTTGAGCCTTCACAAGGAACTCAACAAGTGCGATCGCTTATCGAAGCTGTCCAAAAAGAAATTAGGGAATAGGG
>CAZZYE010001178.1:0-2670 GCA_964658145.1 uncultured Stigonema sp. | reverse complement strand
CCGCTTTGCTTCTTCTTTATCACCCGTATTCGTATAGTAATATAAATCTCCAAGGGCCAGGCTAGCTGATGTATATCCCTGATTTTCAGACAAGTTAAGCCAATAAACTGCTTGCTCAAAATTTTTCTGTATAACCGAACCACGACCCTCAACATATAGAAGGCCAAGCGAATATCTGGCTTTTGCATCCTCATGCTTTGTTGCCAGCTCTGTTAGTGTATTAGCATAGTTTTGATAGTCACCTTTTTTTACTTGTTCCATAGCAACAGACCATAATTTTAATTTACTTGGCGGTTTTTTTTCTTGTGTACCCTGGGGTATTATGCTAGCTGAATAAGAACTATTAATTGAATCCATCTTTATTTCCTTTATTTAACTTAAATTAAAAGAGCATTTGCTCGTCATTGATCACTTGGTTCTATTTTTAATTTCAAGCCAAGCATAAAGACCAGCAAAACCTTATGATGTAAGGTAAATTGCTGACATGTATAAAAATCGAATCAGAAGCGAAAGAAGGGAATTATATAAACCTCAATAGATTAAGCCTATTGGGGCTTTCCACAATGCAGAAAGCGCTGGAGTTACACTTGATTCCAATTCTAATTAAATAATGCATTAATTATCCAAGGCCAAGAGACGATTGATTTCACTCTTTCAATTTCTGTTTCAAATTTTTTGAGTGCTTTGAGAAGATGTTTTTCAAGCATATCCATGGATGAAAAAATAAGATTACCAAACGATTTTTCACGCAAATCATCCCAAATATGTTCAACTGGATTAAGCTCAGGCGAATAAGGCGGTAAGGTTACTAAGACCATATTCATGGGAATCTGTAAAGCGGCACTGCGGTGCCAACCTGCGCTATCAGCGACCATAACAAGACGCTCTTTAGGATAACGTGACGCTATCTCATCAAGAAAAATTTGCATGCACATCGTATTTACTGTGGGCAAGATGAGGGTATCTAATTTGCCATCATTCACGCTCACTGCTGCATAGGCATACACGTACTGCCTACTGATCATTGCCTGGCATACGGGTCGTAAGGGAAAAGGAGCCCAGCAGCGACGAGGATCCGTAATTCGCCCAAATCGCGCCTCATCTTGAAACATTAGTCTAATGGAACCTGACCCCGTGCCTTTCCATGTTTTTTCGACGTCTTGCACGAGTTGAGGAAGTTTTTTTTCCATGCTTCCTGCACCTCTACGTTGGATTTAGGATGCTGTTTATCCGGCGCTAACTTTCGCCACTGATGACGATGCAATAAGTTATATACCGTGGCCTGAGCAGTTTTACGATGACACTTTTTCTCTAACGCACGTCGAATTTCATTGACAACCAAAATGCCACCCTGACTGGCTTTTTTGATAAAGGGTAACAGCAGCGCTTTCTCTTCATCACGACTCAGGTAAGAGCGACCGCGACCGCTTCCAGGTCGAGCACGAACTGCTTGCTCCTGGGGCGCATGTTCCTTCTGCTTAATCAATCTCCTCCTTCGTTGACACGCCCAGCTGGCCGAACAACCTATTAAGCGCCCCGTCTCTTCCATCGATAAACCTAATTCCAATGGAAAAATAACCGCTTGGGCACTCCTCAATTCTTCTACTGTCACCGCCTCTTTTAATTGCTTACGAGCCATATCAAGAATGGATAATCCAGTTGCAGGTCGAGCCATATATCTTCCTGTAGTGAAAATATAATTATTACATTAATTTATTAGAATTGGAATAAGCTGCTTATTTTCCATCCCACATAGTAGACAAGTCGTTGAAATACATGTTGCAATACTGTTAGTTAGGTTTTTTTTGAAAGTATGTTGAAGACGAGTTAAGTGATTTAAGTAAGTTTTAGTAAAAACAAATTTTTGTAACATGGTTTTTAATTTAATTTTGTAAGCAGATAAATGACAATGATTATATTGGCTCATTAATAATAAAGCACTTTATCAATAATATGCAAAATACCCTCATTGATTTAAATCGTGTCCGTCAATTATTTAGCCGACCAGAAAAATTAGGGTCAGCTAATTTTATTTATCAAGAAATTGCGAGCCGTATGTTTGAGCGTTTGCAATTAATCAAACTTAATCCCACACGTGTACTAGATGTAGGTTGTGGTTCAGGTAGGGATTTGAGTTTATTGCCCCGCTATTATCCTAATTCACAATTTATTGGAATAGATGGTTCACAAGAATTATTGAAACTCATAGCAATACCTCAATCCTCTCTATTCAAAGAATGGCAACAAAAAATCATGAGGAAAGTTTTTTTAGGAAAAAAAAATAACCAAGTTAAAAATTTTAGTAGTAATACTACTTTAATTAATAGTAATTTTTTTTCTATTCCCTTAGTAGAACAAGCTGTAGAATTGATATGGTCAAATTTAGCTTTGCATTGGCATCCACAGCCAGATCAGGTGTTTAAAGAATGGAAGCGCATTTTAAATACGGACGGCTTATTAATGTTTTCATGCTTTGGACCAGATAGCTTAAAAGAAATTCGTTATGCATTTAGTGAAATAGATCAAGCTGCTTCTGCACCTTCCCAACCTTCCCAAACTTCTACTACTCTCTCTTTTATTGATATGCATGATTTGGGTGATATGTTAGTCAATGCGGGATTTATGCTCAGCAATAATGCATTCTTTAGGCAGGACTACCTCGAACGTCTA
>CAZZYE010001177.1:0-2674 GCA_964658145.1 uncultured Stigonema sp. | reverse complement strand
CTCCCTACTCCCCACTCCCCACTCCCTATCCAAGACGACGTAGCACCACCAGCGATCGCGCTACAACTGGCACGGCTTGGTTGCCGGTGTAAAGTCGCTCCTCTTGAACGAAGCGAGGCTCTTTGGTGTCAATTACAACATTCCACTCCCTATTTTCTAGTTCAGCTAGTCCAGTTGGTAGGGTAAACTCAATGGTTTCATAGTGGGCGTTAAAGAACAGGAGAAAACTATCATCACTGATACGTTCACCTTTAGGACCAACGCTGGGAATTTGATTTCCATCCAAGAAAACCCCAATCGCCTTGGCATAACCAGCATCCCACTGCTCATGAGTCATTTCAGCGCCATCGGGGTTGAACCAAGCGATATCACTGATGCCCTGTCCGTAGATCGCTCTGCCTTGAAACCACTTGCGTCGCCGAAATACTGGATGCTGAAGGCGGAAGTAGATGATCTCACGGGCAAAATTCACCAGATCTTCATTTCCCTCATCCAAGTTCCATTTACGCCAGGAGATTTCATTGTCTTGGCAGTAGGCATTATTGTTACCCTTTTGCGTAAACCCGATTTCATCTCCTGCTAGCAACATGGGGATGCCTTGGGACAGCATCAGAGTTGTTAAGAAGTTCCGCCGCAGTTGTTCCCGCAATTGCAGTACTGCTGGGTCGTCCGTTTCACCTTCCGCCCCACAATTCCAAGAGCGGTTGTGGCTTTCTCCGTCGCGGTTGTCTTCCCCGTTAGCTTCGTTGTGTTTCTCGTTGTAGCTGACCAGATCGTTCAGGGTGAAGCCATCGTGGGCGGTGATGAAGTTGACACTCGCATTAGGTCGCCGTCCATTCAGCGCGTACAAGTCTGGGCTGCCGGTGAAACAGTAAGCAAATTGCCCTAATGTACTATCCTCACCACGCCAGAAATCACGCACGGTATCGCGATACCTGCCATTCCACTCAGACCAAAGAACTGGGAATTGACCGACTTGATAGCCACCATCTCCAAGATCCCAAGGTTCGGCAATCAGTTTCACATCAGCCAACACCGGGTCTTGGTGAATGATGTCAAAGAAAGCTGCCAGACTATTAACTTCATATAGCTCTCGCGCTAACGCCGAGGCTAGATCGAAGCGAAAGCCATCTACGTGCATCTCCAAAACCCAATACCGCAGGCTATCCATAATTAACTTCAGAACTTGCGGCTGGCGTACATACAGAGAATTACCGCAGCCTGTATAGTCCATGTAGTAACGGGGATCGCTTTCTACCAAACGGTAATAAATTGTATTGTCAATGCCTCGCAACGACAGAGTTGGACCTAGGTGATTGCCTTCTCCCGTGTGGTTGTAGACTACATCCAGAATCACTTCAATACCGGCTCGATGCAGCGCCTTGACCATCTCCTTGAACTCGGTGACCTGCTGCCCTAACACGCCACTGGAACTGTAGCCGGAGTAGGGAGCAAAATAGTTGATGGAGTCGTAGCCCCAATAATTCCTTAGCCCCTTGTCAACCAGATGTCCGGGAACGGACAGAAAATGATGCACGGGCATTAGCTCAACTGCTGTGATTCCGAGCCTTTGGAGATGTTCTATTGCTGCTGGATGTGCCAATCCTGCATAAGTACCGCGCAATTCTTCTGGCATATCCGGATGCAGTTTGGTGAAACCCTTGACGTGGGTTTCATAAATCACAGTTTCGTGCCACGGAGTTCGCAGCAGTTGATCCCCCTCCCAATCAAAGGACTGATCGACGACCACAGACTTGGGGATCAGATGGGCGCTATCTTGCTCTGAGAAAGATAAATCTTCTTCAGCAGCGTCCCAAGAGTAGCCAAAGAGTTCTGGACCATTCCCAATTTCACCATCAATTGCCTTACCGTAGGGGTCAATGAGTAGTTTATTGGGGTTGAAGCGATGACCCTCACTAGGTGCATAAGGACCATGCACTCGAAATCCATACCTTTGACCTGGTCCAACTCCTGGCACATAGCCGTGCCAGACAAAGTTGTTGAGTTCAGTCAAGCTTAGGCGTGTTTCTTGATCGTCTCTGTCAAAAAAACAAAGCTCCACGCCTGTGGCGTTTTCTGAGAACAATGCGAAGTTTGTACCTTTGCCATCCCAGGTTGCTCCCAAGGGATAGACGTTACCGGGCCATAGCGCTAAGAACATAGATAAGTCATGGAATAAAACTCTAGTTGTTAAAACAGGTTGAGGCGCAGCTTTGTTAATTATTTGTCACAAAGAGTTTTTTTCGAGCCTACCTTAAGGAGGATGTTGGGAGGATGTTGGAAAATGAAATTGTAAACTAATATAGTGATTTTCTATACATTTTACCCATACTACTTGTTCTCGTTCCCAGGCTCAGCCTGGGAACGTAATCTGAGAGGCTCCGCCTCCCCTATACATAGAATGAGCGTCAATGACCGAATAATTCGTAATTCGTAATTAAAAATTCCTAAATTAATTAATAATTAACCGTTGGGGACAGAGCAACTAGACGAACTCGCTTCGCGCGAGGCAGCTTCGCGTTTTAATTATGAAAAAGAAAAAAAATGCGTTGCATCTTTACTACAAGTTCCCCTGCATTTATGCATGAGGACGCCAATAATGCGGGAGGCACAGCCACACCCAATACTGCTCGGTTAACCCAAGAAGATCCCCCCAACCCCCCTTAAAAAGGGG
>CAZZYE010001176.1:0-2676 GCA_964658145.1 uncultured Stigonema sp. | reverse complement strand
TTTCTTTTCCTGTTCCCTGTTAAGAGTTCCCTGTTCCTTTTTTATGTAATGTTTCAAGGTTTATTAACAAAAGTGTTAGTTATTTTGGAAGAAGAAGGAATTTCCTGGTACAATTAATTACGTTTTGTTAAACAGGCAAAATTAGGTGACTTTTGAAAATAATTTATCTCGTATACAGAAGCAGATAAAATATTGATCAAAGAAAAATAAATTTTTACAGCTAACTAAAGCGAGATTCTGCAATCAGGGGGCACCGAGCATGACTTCGACAGCACCGCAGAAGAACTTTAAAATTGGCAAAAAAAGGTGTATGTCAATGGATTTGTTGGAATACCAAGTTAAAGAATGGTTTGGGAAGATAGGCATTCCCGTATTGCCCTCTCAACGAATTGACCATCCTACGGATTTAAAACGTTTAAAAATCAGCTATCCAATTGTACTGAAATCTCAAGTACATGGGGGTGGACGAGCAAAAGCTGGTGGAGTCAGGTTTGTAGAAACAACTATCGATGCGATCGCCGCTGCACAGAATATCTTCAATTTGCCAATTATGGGCGAATTACCATCCGTATTGCTAGCAGAAGCTAAATATGACGCCGAACAGGAATTTTATCTAGCGGTGGTTTTAGATTCCGCTGTCTGCCGACCAGTGCTTTTAGGTTGCAAAGAAGCGGACATTGATTGGGAATCCGCAGGCGAGAAAATGCAGCATGTGATTGTTGAGCAGGAATTCTCTCCATTTTATGCGCGACGACTGGCTTTGAAAATGGGCTTGCAGGGTAATCTAATGCAGTCAGTAAGCGCTGTGATGGAGAAAATGTACCAGCTATTTGTAGAAAAAGACTTGGACTTATTGGAAATCAATCCCTTGGCTGTAAATACCTCGGGTCAAGTGATGGCTCTCAATGGCAGCGTTAACATTAACGAACGAGCGATCAGGCGTCATCCGGATATTGCGGAAATAGCAAGAAAAAAGGTTAATAGTTATACTAATAGTGAAACAATCAAAAACTTGGGCGATGGGGACGGTATAGAACTGCACGGTAAAATCGGAATTTTGGGCAATGGTGCTGGTTCAGTGATGGCAACTTTAGATTTAGTAGCCAATGCTGGTGGCAAGCCTGGTGTTTGTATAAATCTGCGCCATGCCAGTCCCATCGATACCTCCCCGAATACCTTCAGGGATCGCCTAGGAGAAGCTTTGAAGAATTTGGCTGTTGACAAAACCATTCAAGTAATACTAATTAACTTCTTAGGTAGTATTGCCCAGACTGAAGAAGTGGTCGAAGTCATTAACAACTTTATGGAACACCAAAAGAGCGCACTCAAGCCACAGCTTTTACGCTTTAATGGCAGCAGAAACCGTCGAGAGGCTCAATTTCCACGTTTGGTTGTCCGTCTTGGCGGTTCTGAATTTGACGCAGCCAGAAAATTTTTAGCAAAACTCAAAATGGGTGATGCATTGATAGTGGTGGAAAATTTAGATGAAGCGGTGACAGAAGCCGTGCGTCTGGCAAGATCAACTGCTGACAAAAAGTTTTCTTTAAATCCCTAATCAAGATTTATACAGAACTATCCCTGCTTCCAATGGTAAGAGCCTGAGCGGGATTAGCAAACACCAGCCACTATAATCCTGTCATAACTCGTAGATTAAAGGCAACGGTAATGAACTTTCAGACAATCGGTTTCAAATATTACTAAAAATTGAATCAATAAGACACCCTATATAGTGTCTTTTTTTCCCAGAGGCTCAAGCCTCTGGGTTTGTTAAATTACAGTACTTTTTTATGAACTTAAAGCCAGACAGCAAAGTGTTAATCCAAGGCTTCTGTGAATTTATAACCGCAACTCATGTTGCTCAAATGAAAGCTTATGGCACAAATTTGGTAGCTGGGGTCGATCCCGGATATGGTGGAGAAGAACTATTATACGATCTTCCGGTATTCGATTTGGTAGAGGAGGTGATAGGACAATTTGGAGTGATTGACACTACAATTATCTGCGTACACCCTTACCAAGTGCTAGATGCGGCATTAGAAGCGATCGCCTCTGGTATTCGCCAAATCATCATTATCTCCCCTGGTGTACCACCTTTAGATATGGTGCAATTAGTTCGGAAAGCCGAGGCAACAGAAACTTTGGTGGTGGGACCAAATAGCCCTGGTATCATCGTCCCTGGGAGAATTCTTTTAGGTACTCAACCTAGTGAATTTTATACTCCTGGTTCAGTGGGTCTCCTGAGTCGCAGTTCTACTCTCACCTATGAAGTTGCTAGAGAACTCACTCTAGCTGGTTTGGGACAGTCGATTAGCGTCAGTATTGGTAGTGATGCAGTTGTTGGTTCATCGTTTATTCAATGGCTGCAAATTCTTGATGAGGATGAAACTACACAGATAATCGTTTTAGTTGGTCAACCTGGTGGTGGTCGTGAAGAAGCCGCAGCACGGTACATTACGGAGGCGATCGATAAACCAGTAGTTGCTTATATTGCAGGTATAAAAGCACCACCAGTCAAACATTGGCGTCAAACTGGGACTTTAGCAGCAGTTGTCGGACGCGATCCTGACTTTGGCACAGCAAAAAGTAAATTAGCCGCTTTCAGTGATGCCAGAGTTCCCGTAGCTGAACGCCCTTCTCAAATTCCAGAATTGGTGAGAAAGGCACTTAAGAGTAATT
>CAZZYE010001175.1:0-2680 GCA_964658145.1 uncultured Stigonema sp. | reverse complement strand
CACTCCCCATTCCCCATTTGTGGAACACATTGACTCTATTCTGAAACCCTTTCAACGCTTTGGCGTCCATCTCGGACTGGAACGAATTCAAAAGCTGTTAGCAAATCTTGGTAATCCCCATCATCAAGTTCCAGTCATTCACGTTGCTGGCACTAACGGCAAAGGTTCTGTCTGTGCCTACCTTTCCTCTGTCCTTACAGAAGCAGGTTATCGTACAGGACGCTACACTTCCCCTCACTTAGTCGATTGGACAGAACGCATTTGCATTAACGAACAACCCATTTCCTTAGAAGAATTGAGCCAATTATTAGTGCAAGTCCAAGCTGCCATTAACCTAGAGGAGGAGTTACCGACTCAGTTTGAAGTCTTTACCGCTGCTGCTTGGTTGTACTTTGCTCAACAGCAAGTTGATGTAGCGGTGGTAGAAGTCGGATTGGGAGGACGCCTAGATGCTACTAACGTTTGCTCGAAACCCCTTGTCACCATGATCACTTCGATAAGCCTTGACCACTTAGAGACACTCGGTCCGACGATCGCCGACATCGCAGCAGAAAAAGTCGGTATTCTGAAACCAGGATGTCCAGCTGTTATTGGACCATTGCCACCAGATGCGGAAAAAGTCGTGCGATCGCGTATTCTGGAATTAAAATGCCCATACCTTACGCCTCAACCCGCCCATCAAATCGCCACAGGATGGGCAGAATATCAACACGTAGGGGCGGGGTTCCCCCGCCCTTACAGCAGTGGAGAGTCCTTAACAGAACAACCCTTCGGGTTCGCGGTCGCCTCTGTCGGGAAACCCTCCTCAGAACTGCTCGCTGACTCACCAACAACCAAAAATCCTCAAGAAAATCCAAAATCCATCAAATACCCCTTACCCCTACAAGGACAGATTCAGTTAACAAATTCAGCTTTGGCTATTGCTGCTTTGGAAATCCTGCAAAAACAGGATTGGCAGATATCTGTTTCAGATATTGTTAACGGTATGGCAAAAACCAAGTGGCTAGGGCGGATGCAATGGATTACTTGGAACAAGCACAAATTGTTGCTGGATGGTGCTCATAACCCTGCAGCAGCTCAAGTGTTGCGCGATTATGTGGATAATTTGACCCCACCACCAACTCCTAACCGCAAGCAAGGAGGGGAGAATCAGGACTCAGCACCCAGCACTCAGCACTCTATTAGTTGGGTGATGGGAATGCTCTCCACTAAAGACCATGCCAACATCTTTAAAGCTTTACTGCGACCAAATGACCGATTGTATTTAGTGCCAGTACCGGATCACAGTTCATCTGACAAGAGTGAATTAGCAAAACTAGCACAAAATATCTGCCCATTGAGCTTTTGCGGCACTTATCCAGATTTATCATCGGCCCTGGAAGCGGCTTTTTCCTTGCAGGATAATTTAGTCGTTTTGTGCGGTTCGCTGTATTTAGTAGGTCATTTTTTACGAACCGCACCAAGCGCAAAGGACACAGATTGTGTATGAGGATATTCGTGACTGTTTAAAATAGCGCTGCATTTGTCAATAAGCAATTTTGCTGAAATATTTGAACCGTGATTGTAAATATAGCGGTTCTTAATTGGACGCACTACAACTTTTTTCTTGTGGGATGGGCGTCTCGCCCGTCCTAGAACACCGATTCAGTAATCAAAAACCTAACCCCCTAACCCCCTTCCCTACGAGGGAAGGGGGAGTTCGATTCCCCTCCCCTCGTAGGGGAGGGGTAAGGGAGCCAGCGCTGCAGGAGGGTTTCCCGACAGAGGCGACTGGCGTGGAGAGGTCTTTCTAGGATTACTGAATCGACGTCCTAGGACAGGCGGGGCAGGCAAGATGCCTACCCCACAAGACCCATCCAAAGCTTGTACTGAATGCGAATGAGAACTGCTATCAATGTAATAAAAGCCTTGATTTTGGTAACAGAAAACACTTAAAATCCCCGCAGATCATCACTAATATCTAAAATTAGCAAGAGTTTTCAGCCTTAATTGCCGAAAATGCACTGATCTCGGCTCAATGCCTTGTACAAAAGGAAAGCTTTCTATGTCGTCTATTATCAGGCTTGCCGGTGAACACGACGCTCTCCAAGTTCTAGAAATTTACGTACCCTTCTGCAAGGATTCCCCCGTATCTTTTGAAGTTCAACCACCAACCCTAGATGAGATGCAGCAGCGTATTACAAAAGTTCAAAAGAAGTTGCCCTGGCTGGTATGCGAGCGGCGCGGGGAAGTTCTAGGATATGTTTATGCTGGATCTCATAGAGAGCGTGCTGCCTACCAGTGGTCTGTCGATTTAGCTGTTTACATCCGTGAAGCAGAGCGTCGTTCAGGCATTGGGCGGGCTTTATATACGTCGCTGTTTAAAATTCTGGTGTTCCAAGGTTACTACAATGCCTACGCTGGCGTGACCCTTCCCAACCCAGGCAGCGAAAGGCTTCATAAAACCATGGGATTTCAACCAATTGGGATTTTTCGAGGTGTAGGATACAAGGGCGGCGCGTGGCATGATGTGGCGTGGTTTGATCTGTCGCTGCAACCACGAGTCTCCGATCCAAAACCTCCCATCAACATTAACGCCTTGCGAAATACCTCTGAATTGGAATCCGCCCTGACTAGCGGGTTGCGTTTCCTAAAGGTTGCTAATTGCTAATTGCTAATGGTGCATTCAGAGGGAACAGGG
>CAZZYE010001174.1:0-2684 GCA_964658145.1 uncultured Stigonema sp. | reverse complement strand
TAGTTGTTATGATATACAACAGCCACATTGTAAGGGCGCGGAAACCGCGCCCCTACGGTTTAATGGTGCTGTAAGGCCTCCGCCCACTTGCTTGGAACAGGGTTTGGGCGTGAGGGCTAGAGATTGTAACTAATCAATCGGACTTGATTTCATTTGTTCGCGTTGAAAGGGCTGGCAATGCCTATCCTACGAAGAATTTCACTTTGCAGATAGGACTGCTATATCTGTCTACTTAATTAGTCATTAGTGACCGGGAAGTAGTCAGGCGCTTGGAACCAGAATAGTCAGCACTTTTGTCTCGTATGTAATGATTTCAACCTGTTATAACAAGTGTAGAGACGTTGCATGCAAAGTCTCTACTTAGTGCAAGATGTAAGTAAGGTTAAGTCCTACTGCCAAATTATTTTAATAACTTGATGACGGGCAAAAACGCAAGACAGAATGCATTTCTGCGGCTAGTGTCTGGAGGTTACGCAGCTTTTGGGACACAATCTCGCTACTTACTGCCTCTAAGTAAAGAGGTAGTTATTGGACGGGATCCAGGCTGCCAAGTTGTCTTCGATGCCATGTTGTGTCGGATGGTATCTCGTCGTCATGCAGTAGTTCGCCCACTCTCTTCATCCCCAGATGGCGAAGATAGCTGGATACTTTGTGATTTGAATAGTGCCAATGGCACTTATTTAAATGGAAAACGCTTGCAGGGTTGTCAACAAATGATTCCAGGCGATCGCATTACTCTAGGTCATGATGGTCCAGAACTCATTTTCGAGTACGAAAACCACCAACCTACCATAACCCAAGCAGCATTCATACCACTTCCACCAGCAAACAGCTACCAAGCGCCGACCGCTACGACGAACTACCACATTCCGTCAAACTCAGACTCTATCAGCTTCACGCAACTGTTTCCCATTATTTCTACTGGCAAAGATTTAACTAGTAAAGCCTACCTGATACCGGGAATTCTAACAGTGGTCTTCGTGGTATTAATGTTTGCCACACTAAATCGACCAAAAGTTAATCAAATTATCGTCGCAACTTTTATCGCATTGGCTGCCTACTACTTCTTTATTTACTTGTTATGTGGTAAGCATAAGCCTTGGTGGGTACTACTGGCCTCAGCATTGACGACGATGCTGATTTTGCTTAGTCCCCTATTAGATTTATTTATCTTCGTGTTTCGCGTCATCTTACCAGGTAGCTTGCCCTCAAATCAGGAATCCATCACCTTCACAGAGTTGCTTCTACGGATGTTTTTTGGTGCAGGTTTGATGGAAGAACTACTTAAGGCATTGCCGATCCTGGGAGCGCATATGATTGCTAGGGCGCTGCCATCTCCTTGGAGAGAACGCATCGGTGTCTGGGAACCTTTAGATGGTATTCTGCTGGGAACGGCTTCGGCTGTAGGTTTTACCTTGTTAGAAACTCTCGGACAGTATGTGCCACAATTTGTTCACACTGTCGCCCAACAGGCAGGAGATGGAGCTGGTTTCATAGCAGGGTTTCAACTGCTGATTCCGAGAATTTTAGGCTCTTTACCTGGACACATGGCTTATAGTGGTTATCTCGGATATTTTATTGGGTTGGCTGTACTCAAGCCTACTAAAAGTTTGCAAATTTTACTAGTTGGTTATCTGACTGCAGCAGGGCTGCACGCTTTGTGGAACGCAGCAGGAGTGATCAACAGCTTATTATTAGTGATTGTTGGGGTATTGTCTTACGCCTTTTTGATGGCAGCAATTCTCAAGGCGCGGGCGCTGTCACCAACGCGAGCACAAAATTTTGCAACCCGCTTTATTGAACCTAAGTAGGAGTGGGGAGTGGGGAGTGGGGAATGGCAATTAGCAATTAACAATCAATTTGGCTAAGTTGGCTGAAGGCATAGTAGGCGATCGCCAAACTCGCTTTTGCTTGCTCGATTTGCGATAAAGCTGTCCACTCGCAGTTGTCAAGTTTAGCCTGCACAGATTCTAGGTTTTGCGGTTCGCTGCGCATGGCGTAGGCAAAAGGACGGGCTAGCACTAGCAGGTCTTCTGCTCCCCAAGTTGGCAATACAGCTTGAACACACTGAATAAGTTGCTCACCCATTGATTGCTGAGAGTTAAAAACCTCTGTAGCTTTGTGGGCGATCGTGTCAAGCCATTGACTGGGTATAGATGAGCCAAAGCTACTATGTAAACTTTCTTTAAGTGTATTTATAGTAGTCGTAAACGTACTACAATCGTATTTTTTGTAATTTGACCACATCTGGTCAAGTTGGGTGTAGAAAGCTTGCGCGAGCGTAGTCAGTTCTGAATCCAACACATCCTGCATCCAGGACTGCTGTTCTAATTCGAGAAAATAAGTTTCTGATTCCTCCGCAGCTGGATTCCAAGGATAAGTAGCATCATCAGGTTCCAGTAACGCTTCGAGGAACTCTAATTCCATTTGAGACGGTAAGGAATTAAAAGTTTCTGAATCGTTGATTTTATTAACCATTTGTCGTCTCCTAATTTATTTATTTATTAGCGATATTTAGAGCTACATCTGCCAAGATTTCATTTCCGCAAAAAGATTTGATTTTGTCACAAGGCTGAAAGCAGTTTCTGATGGTTCTGGCGCTTGGTGCATCCCAATGCCGGAAAAATACCTGACGACTAAAGCCACGCGCCCCAAGGGGGCAAAGTCAAAAGTCAAAAGTCAAA
>CAZZYE010001173.1:0-2686 GCA_964658145.1 uncultured Stigonema sp. | reverse complement strand
AGCAATTAACTCCTGAGAGTAACGCCAAATTTTTCTACCAGTGCTTCGCGGATTTTTTGATGCACTGGTTCAACTTCAGCATCAGTGAGGGTGCGATCGCTTGATCGATAGATTAAGCGAAATGCCAAACTCCGCTGTCCTGAAGGCACATTTTCACCGCGATATTCATCAAACAATTCCACTGACTCTAGCAAATCTTTACCAGCTTTGGTAATAACTTTTTGAATTTCGACAACTGTTACCTTCACTGATGCAAAAAAGGCAATGTCCCGATCAGCTGCTGGATAGATAGAATAAGGTTTGAATTTTGGTATGAGTATATCATCTTGATCCAGAGAATCCAAAAGCACATCTAGCTCCATCTGGAACACGTAGACTGAACCTGGCAAGCCTCTTTCTCGACGCAATTGCGGATGAAGTTGCCCAAAAATACCAAGTCTATTCCCCTGAACCCATAAGGAGGCGGTGCGTCCTGGATGCAAGCGCGGATCGCGGCAATCAGGTTGATATTCTACCTGCAAGTTCAGTTGCTGAAATATACTTTCTAAAATACCTTTGGCTTCAAACAAAGTCATGGGTTGGTCGTTACCGCTTCTTGTCCACTTGCCGACAGTGCGATCGCCTCCCATTATCCCAGCAATTGCTTCTGTTTCTTGCAAACCATCTTCTTCTTGCCAGAAAATTTGCCCAATTTCAAAGCCGTTGAGCGCACCATTTCCCTGCTCTAAATTATACTGAAAGGCATCTATCAAGCCGGATATTAAATCAGTTCGCAGTGCCGAATATTCTCCAAACAGAGGATTTGTCAGCACGACTTGTCTACTTTCCCCTGGCTTCACCAAAGAGTAGTGCATGAGTTCTGTCAATCCTTCTGCCCGTAGTGTTGCTCGTAACTTGCGAATTAGTTCATGATCTAAAGGCAAATAGCCTGCTTCTGCTTTATCTGGCAAAGTATCACAAAATTTGTCATAGCCGTAGAGACGAGCTATTTCTTCAATTAAATCAATTTCTCGCTCTAAGTCACGGTAACGATAAGGTGGAACAGAAACTGACCAAGTCCGGTCTCCTGATGGATTCACTTGACATCCCAGCGCTGTTAGAGTACGCTCAACATCTGCGCCTTGTAGTTCTCCTGTTTCCTCGGTCAAATCAACTGGTCCCAGCACCTGATTAACTCGGTCTAAACGCAGTTCAATTGAATGCGTCCAATGGGCAGGATCGGGGCGAGTGTCAGCAATTTCTTGAGTGACTATTGTGCCAAAAGCAAGTTCGACGATCAGCGACAAGGCGCGACGACAGGCTACTTCCAACTCAGCGCGGTTCACTCCTCGTTCGTATCTGCTAGACGCCTCGCTTCTTAATCCGACGCTGCGGGAACTTCGGCGAATTGCCACTCCATCAAACAGCGCGGCTTCTAAAACCAAATTTTGAGTACCTTCATGTACTTCGGTTTCTTGCCCACCCATCACTCCAGCCAGTGCAACGGGTTTGTTGTTAGCAGTGATTAACAAGTTTTGGGTTGATAAAGTGCGAGTTTGTCCATCTAGAGTTAAGAGTGATTCTCCAGGGTTGGCAAAACGAACACCGATTTGTAGAGACGTTGCATCTGCGGTTTCTACACCGCCAACTGATAGTAGGCGATCGCGATCGAAGGCGTGCAGCGGCTGTCCCCATTCCAATAGAACATAGTTAGTAACGTCAACGACATTATTTATCGGTCGCACCCCTGCAGCACGCAAGCGCTGTTGCAGCCACTCCGGTGATGGGGCAATTTTCAGATCTGAAATCACCGTGCCAATGTATGCTGGGCAAGCTTGTGGATCGACTTTTAAAGCTAATTTATGCTCTTGTTTGGGGATTAGGACAACGCCCGGTTCAGGAATTGTTAGCTTTGCGCTTGTCAACGCTGCTACTTCCCGCGCTACACCTACCATACTCAAAGCATCAGCACGGTTGGCAGTTGCAGTCACGTCTAATATCACATCTTCTAAACCCAACAGTGGGCGCACGTCGCTACCCAGTTGCAGATTCTCCTGGGTAAAAATATGAATTCCTTCTACATCGCTGGGTAAACCGAGTTCCTTTAAAGAACAAATCATGCCCTCAGATGGGACGCCTCGCAGTTTGGATCTATTTATTTTTAAATCAATGTTGGGTAAGTAAGTACCTATGGTTGCTACTGGCACATAGATACCTGCCCGGACATTTTCAGCACCACAGACGATATTTAAGGTTTCGTCAGCGCCGATATCGACTTGGCAAACACTCAGTTTATCAGCATTAGGGTGAGGTTGGCGCTCAAGCACAAGTCCCACAACAACCCCTGCTGCCCAAGTACGGCGGTCTTCGATATCTTCTACCTCAAACCCAGCCATTGTTAGTGTTTCTGCTAGTTCTTCTGGGCTAAGTTTCAGATCGACTAGTTCCTGTAACCATTTCAGAGAAATACGCATAGAATGTGTTTACTTGTACCAAATATAAATTTAAATCATAATGCCCACTTTATTCTAAAACTAATTTTTAGTCATTTGTCATTTGTGATTTACCTAAGTAATAATAATAAATCAATAATACACTATATAATCAGCAATTAGCAATTAGCCATCAAGTTATATGCATAAACACTATTTTCAGTAAATCTGTACGAGTGAACGGTTTAGTTAAATATCCTGATGCTCCTACTAAT
>CAZZYE010001172.1:0-2688 GCA_964658145.1 uncultured Stigonema sp. | reverse complement strand
TTGCTACAAAATTTTTAGCGATCGCTCTTTGGGAAAAAACTTTTTGGTTTACTGAATTCCCAAGTCATTAGAGGCATCAAGTCACTCCACCGCATTGTTCAAGGTTCCGGATGCTTCGAGGCTGACTTGATAATATTTTTAACCCTGCCCTTGTCTTGGCGGTTCGTAAAAAAAAGTGGCTCCGCACTCAGCAGAACCACTTAATTTGTACCAAAACTTTTACCGCTTAGCACACAGTGCCTTGAATAGCCGCAGCATCAATCGGTTTCATTAGATACAACCGCAGGCACTGCCAGCCATTAGAAATGTAATAGGGTAACTTTTGGAAGAATTGCAGGAATTTGGGAGTACTAGAGTTGGCGATCGCCGTCAATTTCTCGTTATTCTTTATACAAACATCCAACCGCTGATAAAACTCCGGATTCTCCACATCCAGCATGACTGGAAAGACTCGTCCGGCGGTTTCATTAGTCTTCTTAATGACATAGATGTCGTATTCTCGTGCATCCAGCCCAATAGAGGCATAAAAGTCCTGACGCTGGATATCGTTAAGAAACATTGTGACAAACACCGACAGCAAAAAGAACCGACACCACAGCCGCGCCTTCCAATCATTCAACATTTGCGGCTGGGATTTCATAATGGCATCAAAGAAATCCCCATGACGGTTTTCATCCTGACACCAGTTCTCAAAGAACCGGAAAATTGGATAAATCCTGTCTTCAGGATGTGCTTCTAAGTGCCGATAAATCGTGATATACCGCCAATAACCAATCTTTTCCGAAAGGTAAGTAGCATAGAAGATGAATTTCGGCTTAAAGAAAGTGTAATTGCGACTCTTGGTCAAAAACCCTAAATCTAGCGACAGATTAAAGTCTGACATCGCTTTGTTCAAGAAGCCAGCATGACGTGCTTCATCACGGGACATCAAATTGAAGCACTCTGCCAGCACAGGGCTTTTGTCCTTCAAGCGCCGACCGAGTTCTTTGTACAGCAAAAACCCGGAAAACTCTGCTGTACAGGAACGTTCTAGAAACTCAACGAACAATTGGCGAGTTTCCCCGTCAATATGATCCCAAGATTGTTCAAACTGGGCATCTCGAACAAAATGATGGCGGTTGTAGTCAGCACGAAACTCTTCCAGAATGGCTTTCAACTCGTCTTCATTGACGGAGATGTCCATCCGCGCCATCTCATCAAAGTCGGTGGTGTAGAACCGGGGTGTTAGTAGGGTTTCCTTGGCTGGGACTTTAATCCCTGGGCGCAATTCTTCAAAGCCAGGTTTTTTAAGGGAATCTACCATGTTTTGATTGCCATAAGTGTCTTTTTATCTGGAGTGCCTGAGAAAGGCAAGAGTCATCAGGTGCAACTGGTGTATCTCGACGAGCTACGAGACCAGGATATAGCATAGCATTGTATAAAAATCAGTTTACCAAGGTGCGGGGTGAGTGTTCTCAGGTGAAACGTTAAGAGTTGCAACAATCTCATCTTTCAGGTCAAATAGTGAAACTTATGTAATTTTTGCACCTCTAAAATCACGAAAACTTTTCAAAGTTAGTTATCTTAGGATTAACAACTTTATCATGACTAGTGCGGGGTTTACGAATTCTGGAGACTCTAGCTGCCTATCCACCAGACAAAACAAAACAGAGTAGGAAAAATTTTTTCAGAAAACAAGAGCGAATCTGAGGGCTTAGAACAAGATGAATGCTGATGAAAAGAACACGAATAAAGACCGTCTTTTGGTTTCCTACATCTTGAGTGCAGCTTGGTTTGTTGGCTTAGGCGGATTACACCGTTTATACAATGGCAAGATAGGAACGGGTTTATTGTGGATGGTGACTGGCGGTTTACTTGGTATCGGGCAGTTTGTGGATTTGTTCATCATCCCTAATATGGTTGATGAACACCAGATGAGACTTAGGTTAAAAGCAGGCTTGTCTCCTTGGGGTGTGCCTTTGAATCAACTAGTATACACAAACGAAGTTTACAATCCAAGTAATAACCAACTGATAGTTAAGCTGATCGAAGCCGCAGAAAGCAGGGGTGGCTTACTTACTGTAACTCAGGGTGTTAAGGCAACAGGAGCAGGCTTTGCGGAAGTGGAAGCTGCGCTTACAGAGATGCTGAAATCAGGTTATGTGAGGATCGATAACGACCCCGTTACCGGAGCCGTCACCTACCACTTCCATGAAATTTAAGTGATAGTTGATTGTTGATAGTTGGTAGTTGATTGTTGAGCAACTAACAACTAACAACCAACTAATTCCTACCTAACCACTTTTGACCATTCAAGCGCTGCACTACTCCAAACACCATCAGGTCGAGTGTGACTCGGCGCTCGTCAATTAAGAATGACTCAAGAGTGCTGGGTTTTTTGCCTTCATTACAGGAAAATGCTTTTTTCCCTTGAATATCTTCTTCTGGAAAATACACGTTAAACTGGCGCAGACCGTTTTGCCATTTGCCCGTCACTTGCCAGCATTCTTCGCCTGTTTCAAAGCCAATGACAGGAAACTTCTGCTTTGCAAAAGACACCTGTACATCTTGCACCCCTGATGAGGCGATCGCTTTTTGTAGCGCCGGCAAGTAGTCTTGCTGCATAAACTCCACAAACGGCTTATCTTCAACTGCTGGCGCTTTCTCCTTTTTTGCCGCCGTCTTAGCTGCAGCGGGTTTTTCTCCATC
>CAZZYE010001171.1:0-2692 GCA_964658145.1 uncultured Stigonema sp. | reverse complement strand
GACATCACGGCTTTGTTGTGGAGCCTATACAAAGAAGGAATTTCTGGCGTCCACGGTCCTGTGCTAACTACTATAGGAGGAGAGCCAGATTGGTCAATTCAACGATTATTTGATTGGGTGGAAGGTCGAGATCTTGCCCCTCTAAAAGGTTATGGTTGGGGTGGCGGGGTTGCAACTGGTATACTATTACCAGCAAATCTCACCGTGGCAACTCATCTGCTGGCTACGCCAATGCAACCGGATCTCGAGGGTGTGATTTTGGCATTGGAGGATGTCAAAGAGGCTCCTTACTGTATTGACCGAATGCTAACGCAGTGGCGGATGAGTGGTGCTTTGTCAAAAGTCTGTGGGATTGCATTGGGTAGCTTTAGCCGTTGCGAAGCGCCGCCTAACGTTCCTAGC
This sequence comes from uncultured Stigonema sp., assembly GCA_964658145.1. GTDB lineage: Bacteria > Cyanobacteriota > Cyanobacteriia > Cyanobacteriales > Nostocaceae > Stigonema. Next base: position 2,290 of record CAZZYE010001171.1, on the reverse strand, counting down.
TTTAGCGTTGAAGAAGTGCTGCGCGATCGCCTGGGCGATCTGGGTATTCCCGTTGTCTCACACTTACCGTTTGGTCACGATGAGTGCAATGCGGCTTTACCTGTGGGAGTACCAGTTCAGTTAGATGGTAAAAATGGGATTTTGAGCTTTGAGAGTCTATAAAATCCTCTTACAGCAAGCAATACCGTTTCACAAAAACCTTGATACAAATAGAGACGCTATCAGTCGCGTCTCAACAAAATTCACATGTATCACCATTAACTTGAAATTGTACAACTTGTAAGCCCAGCAAGCAGCGAAACTTTTACTATTATTAACAGAAGGTTTTTCTATCTAGCAAATGAATAAATCATTTTTAACAAAAAAATCTTCGCTTATCTAGTCCACTTTTCCAACCAGCCATTTTGTGCTGCCACGATTTCAGTAGGATTTGCAACTCTCCTAGCGGATGTCCGTAATGGATCATCGCCATTAGACTAGAAAGTAGTCCGGGCGAACCTATCGAACCAACTAAGAGCAGATACATTAATCGCGGAAATTGTAAGTAATTGGGACTATGTTTAGCCAGTATGAACGCATGATTATAACCTGCGTTGAAAATCTTAACTTGTAAATCGCCATCCCGTCCACCCGCATAAGCTGTGTTAGTTGGATGGTGAGCCACAACATTGGCAAAGTCAAAAACTACCCGATACCCCCGCTTTTTTACTTGCAGACAAACATCAAGCTCAAACATTTGCCAGTAACGCTTCAATGCACTTTCAAACCAATCAAATGCAGACCGCCTGATACTGAAGTTGTAACCAACAAGATGATCTACATCTATGGGCAAACGGGAAATCCATTCCTCCACTTGGTCATACATATTCCCATAACTTTTTCCGTGCCAAGTCAGTAGACCAATCGGCTGTATTTTGCGCTTTGGGAATGGAGAACCATCGGGATTGTAATTGTTTGCCGCTCCTCCTACAGCCCCGATTTTGGGGTCTGAGTAAAAGGAGAGATGTCGGGCAATCCACCCAGGCGGTGTCACTACATCATCATCACATAGCAGGATGATGTCTCCTTTAGCTGATTCTAGTGCTGTGTTTTCGGCAGATACGACCCCTGCTTCGGAGCAATGGAGAAGCTTGAGTGGAAAAGGAAGAGTATGCCGCAGTTCCTCAACTGAGTCTCGTGTTTTAGTGTCATTAGCCTGCCAGACTATGATTACCTCGGTTGGTAATAATGTTTGAGTTGCCAAGCTCTGTAGGCAAAGAACAAGTTTATCAGATCTTTGAAAGCTAGGAATAAGAACACTGGTATTCAGTTGGCTCATTTTGGATAGCAATTCTTAAATTGGAAAATCAGAGTTGCAAAAAATCAAAAAAATTAAGTTTAAATGTTATGGGCAGCGACAGGGCCGAGATTCCTTACTTTTGGAGAATCGTTTGCTATAAAGTTGGCAACAGGCTTTTGCCAAATCATTGCGGTTTTTATGCCATTAGTCGATTGATTAACAACTGACCAATCTTGGGGAATACTCAATGCATCAAATGAATTCCACATATTAGTGTCATCAATAAGCAGGTATCCTCCAGGCTTAATCTTGCTTAGGCATTTCCTGGCACAATTGGTTCTGTAGTGACCATCAACAATTATAAAATCCAAACTTTCATCTGCAAATTCATCCAAAATTGCGACATAACTAGGACATATTTCGTAAAATTCTTTCTCAGGTTCTGATAAAGGATGATCCAGCAGAATCAGTCGCAGATTCACATTAGCAATATTCTTTTTTTCCAGTTGGCTTTTTACCAATTTACCCCAATTAGCGTCATGTTCTATACTAGTCAATTTTCCTACACGCTGAGCAAACCAGGCTGAACTGCGACCACTGCCGAACTCAAGCACGGACATGGAGGTAGAAAGATGTTTTTTGCAAAATTCTATAGTTCCCGGACACAGCCAAGGTTCATTTGGATTAAGTTTTTCCCATATCCAATATTTAATGCGGTATAGCATGGATTTAGGTCTTTTTAGCCAAAATAAAAGATTATTTCTTGATGTGACAACCATTTTTGTTTACCTAAAGAACGTCTTCATCTCAATAAATACCAAAATAATTACAGGCTTCACATGCTTAATATGAATCCGCTTTATTTAAGATTACTTTGAGTAATGAATTAATTGAATTTATTGGTTTGCTAACTTCTTAAAGACTAGCGAAGATTAAAATTAATAACATGGATTAACTGCGTCTTGCGATTATCTGTGATTACCCTGAAGAAAACTGGCAATAGCGATCGCC
>CAZZYE010001170.1:0-2699 GCA_964658145.1 uncultured Stigonema sp. | reverse complement strand
TAATGTATCTACCCATTGGACACCGAATCGCCGCAGGATAAATTCCCGCCGCACTTGATGTGGATTCGCTTGTGGATATTGGTTCCAAATTCCGATCAAACTTAAACGCCAGCACTGCTTAGTCGCATTGCGAACCATCCGTGCCTTTTCACCAGGGGACATCTGCCGCAGGCGTTGAAAAATAATTTGTTCCGCGTCCGGATGCGTATCAGAGGATTGTGTTCGATACCCTGGCGGTAACTGTTTGAGTGGAGTTTGGGTCATCGTCATTATTCAGTCAATGATATTGTAGCATCAATTTGTTTAAGTATTTCTTCAAGTGCAAAAGTATTATCTAAAACTACATCAGCACGATATGCTTTTTCTTCAATGGGTAATTGGCTATCAATTCTAGCTAGTGCCTCACAAGAGTGCTTATATTATCGCTTCGGTTTGGGTTATTTGCCTTGGCTTGAGTTTTGCCATTATGTTGCTGAGGACTGAAACTTCTGCAAAGAGTAGTTACTTCGGCAGAAACACTTAAAAAATCAAACACACTTGCTGAAACATCAGTAATGTGACGAATATCGTTGTATTAATAAAAACCTTATAATTAATGTTAAGGTGCAAATGTCTTTGTGTTGCGTGGCGTCAATAGCGCCACGTTTTTTGTGTCAGTTGTGACAGAAGAGAATACACCCAAGATTGCATCTAAAAATTCTCTGATATTACAGCATCCACCTGATTAAGTAATTCTTCAAGTCTAGAAGTATTAACTAAAACAACATCCGCACGAGCGGCTTTTTCTTCAATGGGTAGCTGGCTATCAATCCTGGCTTGTGCCTGTTCTCTACTTAAGTGATTTCGTTGTATCAATCTCTGTAGTTGTTGTTCTTCGGAACAACGCACAACCCAGATTTCTGTCACTAAATCTGTCATCCCCGCTTCAAACAGCAAAGGTACTACTAACACCAGTGTCGGTGCAGACAATGCAGCAATTTCTTTAAGAAAGCGATCGCGCACGTAAGGATGAATCAATTGCTCTACCCAGTTGCGTTCTTCTGGATGATTAAAGATAGTCTCACCTAGCAGTTGGCGGTTGAGGTTACCATCTGCAAGCAGAATTTTTTCACCGTAACGTTGGGCGATCGCGCCGATAATAGTTGAACCTACAGATACAGCTTCCCTTGCATAAACATCTGCATCCAAAATTGGCAAATTGTAAGCACTAGCCAAATAATTGGCGACAGTCGTTTTGCCTGTAGCAATACCTCCAGTTAAACCGATGATACGTTTAGTCATTTGCTAATTGCTAATATTTAGAGGGAACAGGGAACAGGGAACTCTTAACAGTGAAACCCACACTTTTAAGTGTGGGATTGAAAAAAAGACGCCGTTTTTCTCTTGTGGTGCGTCTCGAAAAACATCTTTTTTTTTAAGTGTGGTTCTAAACCCACAACTAAAGTTTTTTCTTTCCTGTTCCCTGTTAAGAGTTCCCTGTTCCCTTTTTTTTTGTAATCAACAATCAACAATTAACAATTAGCAGCTTTCGCCCATTTTATCAATGCTTGAGTTAATCCCTCCAAGGTATACTCTTCTGCCTCTACATCTACGCGCCCGATTAAGGAACGACAAGCTTTAGAGGTTTGGGGACCGATAGAGGCAATACAAACCCCCTCTAAAGAATTTGCTACCACAGATGATTGATTGCCCTCAACGTTTTCGGAAAATATTCTTTCTGCTAGTTGACAGAAAAATTGCACAGTTTTGGAACTGGCAAAAGTAATGACATCCACCGTTCCACTCTGAAGCGCTAACTCCGCCGAGGGTGGGATGCTATTAGGACAGCAAGATTGATATGCAGCGACTTCTATAACCTCTGCTCCCATGTTAGTCAACTCTCGCAGCAAAACTTCTCGTCCGCCGCTTTCAACTCTAGGAAACAAAACCTTTTTACCTGTTAGTTCTTCAGGAAAGTTCGCTACCATCGAGTCAGCGACAAAGTTTGGGGGAATAAAGTCTGGTTGTAGACAGTGTTGTTTGAGGCTTTGGGCTGTTTTCTCTCCAACAACGGCAATTTTGATTCCCGTCAAAACACGAGCATCTTTACCCTGTGTAATTAAGCGTTCAAAGAAGTAGTCTATGGCGTTAGTGGAAGTGAGAATTAACCAGTGGAAGTCGGATATATGGGCGATCGCATGATCCAAAGCGGACCAACTCGAAGGCGGACCAATTTCTAATGTCGGCATTTCAATGACGGTAGCGCCTGATGCAGTTAGGACTTGAGTCAATTCACTCGATTGCCCAACTGAACGTGTCACCAGAATAGTTTTACCTGCAAGGGACAGGGGATGTAGGGGCGGGGTCCCCCCGCCCTTACGTCCGTGAGGAGACGGTGGTTGAGTCGTTGGCATAATTGTGGGGTGCTTCGCGCTGACTACGGGAAAATCGTCTAAATGTATTTTCTCAGGTTGTAAGTACTTACGCAGTCCCACAACTTCACCAATCACAATTACCGCTGGCGATAGCGACACACCAAATGTTTGCTCAACAATAGTTAAGAGTGTGCCTGTCCAGATTTTTTGTTGCGGAGTTCCTGCCCAGTGGATAATGGCAATAGGCGTTAAACGCGATCGCCCTTGTTGCCACAGCCGATGTACAATCTCCGAGAGATTTTGTCCTCCCATCAAAATCACCAACGTCTCTAAGCGTGACAGCGC
>CAZZYE010001169.1:0-2704 GCA_964658145.1 uncultured Stigonema sp. | reverse complement strand
TCTCCCTCATCTCCCCCTACTCCCCCTACTCCCTTATCTCCCCAAGTGGAACAAGCCTGTAGGAAACTTGTATGGCCCGAAAACAAACCTATTCAGGAAATAGTTTTTCCCCAGTTGCTTAACACAGAAGTTGGAAGCGTAGCGACGCTGTTGTTGATGATGTCTCAACAAGAGATAAATGGCTACGGACTTTCTATCCGTTACAACCAGTTTATCTTTGTCACATTTCCCTACCCGATGCTGCTGTGGGTAACTTTACTTTACAATCGCAAATTAGGTCCTAAGTGGCTACCCTGCTATCTGGATATGCAAAATCCCCAAAACCATAGGCTTGTCTGTTCATTGGGTGAAAATGAACACTATCCCTTAATTTTGTTTCCTCTGGAAGCACCGCATTCGGGTGTCAACGTTATCAGTAGTCGTATTGATCCCCATCAGCGGCAGATGTTGAAAACCTGGGTAGATCAAAGTAAGAGCCTACCACCTTCTTCTGAGTTCCAGTTGAGCAAAAACTTGTTAAGGCAGCAGTATCAACAAATGCAATCCCGCATGCTAGCCAGCTTGGGGAGATAAAGTATCGACGTTCAAGCTGGATTAATCCCTCAACACACCTGCTAAGAGAAATCAAACCCGGATTTTAGAAAGTAGGAAGCAAACAACTAATCTTCTACGTGCAGTTACTAGATGTATGTATAAATTTAATAAAAAATACGTAAATAGGGGAAATTATTTATTATATTTAGTAGAAGAATCAGTGAGCATGGGAACGAGAAACGAGCATTTTACAAGGGTTTTTAACGTTAAGTTGACACCAATGGCAGCACAGCCCACCCCACGAGATAGAATAATTTATTTTTTGGAAGTCCCTTAATTTGAACTTTTCCCAAAAAAACCCTTGACAATTCGCCAAAAAATTGCAATACTAAGAAAGTTGCCAGTTGAGGGATCGTAGTTCAATTGGTTAGAGCACCGCCCTGTCACGGCGGAAGTTGCGGGTTCGAGCCCCGTCGATCCCGTAAAAGAGTTTTAGATTTTAGATTTGGGATTGAATCTAAGATCTAAAGCATATTATTGATATTTTAGATCAAGAAACAATCTACTGTGACAGCATTTGACAATTGTTCAGCTAGAAATACTGACGTGGAAAAGGCTGTCATAACTTGAACTTACCAATCCAAAATCACGCCACTTCGCTCAACTTTGGGAACCAAAGCACGCGGGTGACTCCAAAATCTAAGGCTCCAAAATCGGTATGACTGTTAGAGTCCGTATTGCCCCCAGCCCGACTGGGAATTTACACATTGGTACAGCAAGGACAGCTGTATTTAACTGGTTATTTGCCCGTCATCACGGTGGTCAGTTTATCCTGCGAATTGAAGACACAGACCAAGAGCGATCGCGTCCAGAATACACGGAAAATATTTTTCAAGGACTGGGCTGGCTAGGACTAAATTGGGATGAAGGTCCATTTTTCCAAACCAAGCGCCTAGAACTTTATCAAGAAGCAGTACAAACCCTCTTAGATCAGGGATTAGCCTATCGCTGCTATACTACAGCAGAAGAATTAGAAGCGCTGCGAGAAGCCCAAAAAGCTAGATCCGAAGCTCCTCGCTATGACAACCGTCACCGCAACCTAACACCAGAACAAGAAGCAAATTACACTGCCGTTGGGCGCAATTTCGTGATTCGTTTCCAAATTGATGATGACCGGGAAATTGTCTGGAATGACTTGGTACGCGGACACATGAGCTGGCGAGGTAGCGATCTAGGCGGTGATATGGTTATTGCTCGTGCAACAGCAGAAGGTATTGGTCAGCCGCTGTATAATTTTGCGGTAGTGGTTGATGACATGGATATGCAAATCACTCATGTCATCCGAGGAGAAGACCACATAGCCAACACCGCCAAGCAAATTCTACTTTATGAAGCGATGAAGGCAAAGATCCCAGAGTTTGCCCACACACCACTGATATTAAATATTGATGGGCGCAAGCTTTCTAAGCGGGATGGGGTCACCTCTATTTCTGATTTTAAGCAAATGGGCTTTACCCCTGAAGCTTTGGTAAATTATATGACATTGCTAGGTTGGTCACCCCCAGATTCAACTCAGGAAATATTTACCTTGGAAGAAGCAGCAAAGCAGTTTAGCTTTGAACGAGTGAATAAAGCCGGGGCAAAGTTTGACTGGGCAAAACTGGATTGGCTCAACAGTCAGTATCTACACGGCATGTCGGTAGATAAACTGACAGATTTACTCATACCCTATTGGGAAGAAGCTGGGTATGAAATTGCTGGAGCAAGAAATCGCCCTTGGTTAGAACAGCTAGTAGTTTTGATTCAGCCCAGTCTGACTCGTTTAGTGGATGGTGTAAGCATTAGCCAACTATTTTTTACAGAAACAGTTGAATACAGCGAAGAGGCTAGTACACAACTAAAGCTGTCAGGTTCTGCCACTGCACTCCAAGGCATTATCTCAGCTTTGGACTCGGCGTCGCAACTAAGCGAAAGCATTGCCCAGGACATCATTAAACAGGTGGTTAAAGAGCAAAACGTCAAGAAAGGCTTGTTAATGCGATCGCTGCGAGCAGCCTTAACAGGAGATCTGCATGGTCCTGACCTCATCCAATCATGGTTATTGCTCAATCAGATTGGTTTAGACAAGCTGCGTTTGACTAAGGCGATGGAAAGTTGTTAATTGCTAATT
>CAZZYE010001168.1:0-2714 GCA_964658145.1 uncultured Stigonema sp. | reverse complement strand
CATGAGTCAATTGTTGAATTCTTGCATACTGCGCCCAATCCAAAAATTCGCTTTCGGGAGAGTTTGAAGATGACAAGCGATTCAATAAATATTTTTTGGTGTCAGTGTAATCACAGAAAGAACTCCATCGAAAAGTAAATTTTTCTCCTTGTGGAATATCTTTACAGCCAGATTCAAAAGCCTTTGAAAATGCCTCTAGTTGCTCGTCAGAGTTAAACACAGGATGAAAACCTATACAAGTGTATCCAAAAACTAATTGCAATTTAGTATTGTCATCAATTAAGCTCTTTTTATTTAAAAGATAAGCGCCAATGCGCTGATTATTTCTTTGTAATCTAACTAACGTCGTCAGATCCAGAAAATCCTCAAAGGGATGGAGTTGTTTAGATTTTGAACGGGTGACTTTTACTTTCTTGCTTCCAACTTTCCTCTTTTCTTGGGGAGAAGAATACCTAGCGTATCCCCTTACCCAGTAAGGAACGCCAGGGTAAAGCTTTGACCAGAAAATGTGTGGGTTATCTCCTGACAAAAAAGCTATGGATAAACTAGCCCAAAGAGCAGAGAAGATACTGAAAACTATATTAATTCCGAAAAGTAAAAATAAAAAGCCAAAGACAGTAGAAAATACTCCTGTTAAAACAACAAATTGCTTACCGGAAAATGGTCCAAATCTAGGGCTTTCCCCTAATGTTTGGCTGACCTGCTTAACTTGCTTTGCAGTCTTCACTCTCTGTGCCTCCGTTAATTTTGACAAGAAACGGCTCTCTAGCGAGCTTGCTATTAATCCCCACCCTCATGCCCCTCCTGTACATGCAGCTCCATTGCCAAACAAAAAAGTTTGAAACAGAACAATTACAACCATAAACATAAAGGTAACTAGGGGTTGCTGCACAATTTGAGTTAGTTCTTCCCCATTTCTAGAGGCAGCGATCGCTTGGACAACTGAGTACACAATGTAAGCAAAGATTACCACCTCTATACTAGTAAAAATCAAGCCGGGAAGATTTGCAAATAGTGTGCTAGTTGCACCTGCACCACCACCACTTGTAGCGGCGGTAACGATACATTTCATGGCATTTATGCCGCCATTAAATATTTGTGCTTGTGCTACTTGCGCTTTCAAAACAATAAATATAGCGCAAATTATGCCAATAACTGAATGTTTGTATTTCTGAAGAAGCTTCTTCATTTTAGGCTGTTTGCTAGGTACGGTTAAGTGCCTCTGAGTCATATGATTGTCGAGGGAAAGTTTGATATTAAATTTTATGAAATTAGCCTTTCGATTGAAAATTTTGTACTCTGATTTCCTAAATAAGCCGAAGTTTTATACTCAGGCGGCAGTAGCAGATTAAGAGAAAAATAGGCTTACGTGACAACAAGCTTTAGAAATTTGTGTGGGTTAAGGTGAAAATAGACAAAACTGGACAACCTTTGTCCTAGTATGTCGGTTAGCAAGTGGCGGTAGACTTCACACTTAGCGACAAGAATCTCATATTTTAATGTAAGGGTTTCTAAGCCTGTTCATTTCTCAGGCTTAGACTCCCATAAAAACTGAGAGAAAATCCCTCTGTGTGACAACCTACTAAACAAGAGTGCTAGCTTTTTCGATTACATGCAACCCTTTAGCTGTAAACAATTGTAAATAAAGTATGTTTTTATATGCATTACAAATACTACATAAATTTAAAAATATGTTTATATCTGCTTAAATACGTTCATTAGTACTGAAAAAAATAGAGAATAACATTTAAATATTTAATCTAAAACTGTCATTAAACTGATTTACCTTTAAATAAAATAATGATTTACAATCATAAATAATACTTTTTATCTAGCTTTCGGTAGATGAATAAATATATTTTATAAAAAAGCTTCAGTATTCATTGGCTTATTGGTTATATTAGTAACTTAAGTGTAAATTTTGATTGACCATCCCAAAATTAAACTCCCAGCGTCATACCAAATGCGTTAGGGTTTTTCCGGAGTGCTGCGACTTTTCACGGGTTTTATCGACGATTCTTACATTTTTGGGTGTTTTGGCACATCACACAAAGCGTTAAGGGCTAATCTGGAGGAACTAAAACCATGAATGATTACTTTCACTGCCCCTGGTGCAGCAGCTTTGCGCCCAAACTTTTTGCCAGCACAAACTGTTTGTCATAACTGCAGGACTGAGTACTATATGAGGGAGTGGTATTAGCAGCAGGCGGAGCGATCGCATACGACAGTCCAAACTGACCGCAAACAAGCCGCAGCTGAAAGTCAAGTTTCAAGCCGATCTAGAACATGAACCTGGTAATGGCAGGGGTGAAGGATGAGCGATCGCACCGCCGCCACATGTCCATGTCTAACCAAATTCAGTAGACCGAAAACTTTTTTTAGTCAACGCAATAATGCGGGTTTCAGGCGACGCTTTTGAAATGCGAGAGAGCGATCAAAAGCGATCGCCCGATAGACCATCGATGATCCTATTGCTCAAAAGGTATATCCTCACAGGATTTCAGCGGATAGTGTTGCCTCACTCAAATAAAGGGCTGGTAAGTCTTCTAGAAAACTTTTCGGTCTACTGAAATTAGAAGGACTGGGTGATGACACAACCTCCCAGTCCTCATTCAAAAATCCGCAATGCATTAATCCTATCAACGTATATCGCCAGAATTGTGACTTGCACCATATCTTGAACTTTTTACTCAAGATATGCTTCAGAACAGCAT
>CAZZYE010001167.1:0-2714 GCA_964658145.1 uncultured Stigonema sp. | reverse complement strand
CCTCCGTAGGCGACTGCGTTAGCGAAGCGGTAGCGAGGAACGAGCGTCACCCGAAGGGTAATTCGTAATTCGTAATTGATGGTTGTTAGACTATGAAGTCATTTATGGAAAACAAAAAGTAAAAGCAAAATGACTTCCAGCTTATAACTAAAGTTATGGGCTAATAATTACGAATTACGAATTATCGTGTTGCGGATTGTGCGTTCTTCGACTTGATGACGGCTTGATTATCACAGCACCCCTTAAACGCAATGCAGCGCACGCTCCTTTTAACAAAAATTCACAACTGCACCCTGACGGCGACGAACCTCAACTACATGGGTAGTATCAGCATTGATCAAATTCTATTGGATAAAGCAGGTATCTTGCCTTACGAGCAGGTGCAAGTAGTAAACGTTACCAACGGACAGCGCTTCATTACTTATGCGATCCCGGCTCTAGCCAACTCAGGTGCAATAGAATTAAATGGGGCTGCAGCACGTCTAGGCAATTCTGGCGATCGCTTGATTATAATGTCTTACGGGCAGTTCACACTCGAAGAGTTAAAAACTTACTCTCCCACTGTTGTCATTGTGGATGAAAAAAACCGACTGTTGGAAGTGCGGCGCTACGATGACCTGCTGAGTTCGACCTAATTTCAAAGAAAATGTCACAATTTGAGCCGTCGCCTCCCCAAGAATCTGTAAATGAACAAACTACCCAGCTTCAACAAAGCCAAGTAGGGGAATTTGTAGTGAAATTCTGGGGTGTGCGGGGTTTAATCCCTACCCCAACTAGCAACACCAGCCGCTACGGCGGTAATACTGCTTGTGTAGAGATGCAGGTAGCCGGAACTAGCCTGATTTTTGATGGCGGTACTGGCTTACGCGTACTGGGAAAAAGTTGGCTGGAAGTACACGGTTCACGATCAGCCCATTTATTTTTTACCAACTCCCAATCAAATCGCATTCAAGGTTTTCCCTTTTTTGCCCCTGCATTTGTTCCAGAAAATTGCTTCCATATTTACGGAACAGCCGCCTCGAATGGTGCCTCGATCAAACAATCGTTGTGCGACCAGATGCTGCAGCCGCACTTTCCTTACCCCTTACAGGTAATGCAATCTGAATTACAATTTCACCCTCTGACTCCCGATCGCTTAGTGAAGTTAGATGATGTCAACGTGACAACAGCATTAATCAATCACACTCAAAAGTCCATCGGCTACAGAGTTACCTGGCAGGAATATAGCGTTGCCTATATCACAGATTTGCATCACCACGTCAACAAATTGGAGCGAGAACACATTGCACAGCTTATTAACAGTGTCGATTTGCTGATTGCTAATGCCACCTATGCTCCTGGGGTAGCACGTGACCATCTCAACTCCGATTGCCACTGGCAGACTGCTGTAGATTTAGCTTATACTACAGGCGTTAAAAAACTTGCGCTCACTCAGCATCACCCAGATGACCACGATGATTTTCTTGACCAAGTTCAAACCGAAGTTAAATCTGCCTTTCCCAAAGCATTACTCGCCCGTGAAGGGTTAATTGTACCTGTTGTTTAATCAAGGAGTTAATTCCTAGTGACTAATTTACTGAACATTATTTGACATTATTTAACTTGCTTATTTGTTTAGAGTTCTCTAATTTGGGATTAAACAGTCAGAAACATTTTCTGGGAAACTGAATTTACTACCTGAGTAAGTTCAAGCAGTTTTTTAGCTACCGCACCACTGGTTAATAGTTCTTCTGCCTTGGCTATGCCCTCACGCAGATCTGGACAAATCCCACAACGCCATAGGTAAAACCCACCATTCCACAAGGCTGTTTGCATGAGTTCCGAGGGTTTGCCTTGCAACACGCTTTGTATATCGGCAAGCAATTCTTCAGTCGTCCCAAGGGGTACGTTCTTCGTAGTAAAGCCGTATTCACGCGGCACGAGTTGTAACCGTTCTATGGGAGTTACAACTCGGACTAAGCCAATGATAGCAGTGCGATCGCGTGGGAGATCGCAACTTCCTTCCAAGCCCTTCACAGTTGTAAATTGAGTCACTCCTCGCAGTGCCAAGGCTTCCTGAAACATTGCTTCTGTGGGAGGATGGACAAACCCAGTCATGATGTGAGCATCACCTGCATAAGGACACCAAATTAGCTCCATTGTGGCAAAAGGTGGACGCTTGCCAAGTTGGTCACGGTACTCCCAAATACTTTTAGTTAAAGGAAAATGCCGTGGCGTGTAAACAAAGCCAATTCCTGTGTTCTCAAATACTCGCTGTTGTTTTTCTAGTGGTAGTTGAGTCCAATCGATCCCCAAAGAGTGCCAAATCTCTACGAGTGGTAATCCATATTTTGTCGGCATGCGATCGCTACCGTGCATCACTACTGGTTGACCAGATGTTGCTAGTAGCAAAGCTGTTAGAGGGCTTATAGGTGCAGTACGAGTTCTGCCATCATAAGGTATACCTAAAACTATGACTGGGCGATCGCTCTTGATCGGTTGTAGTTTTGGTCCTAGTTCATCGTAAGCGTCCAACATTCCCGCTAACTCCTCCCCCGTGGGACGTTTGATGCGGTGGGCAATTAAAAACGCCCCAATTTGGGCTGGTGTTGCTTCACCCAGCAGCATCATCTTGGTTGCCGTGGCAGCTTCAGCACGAGTTAAATTTTCTCCTGTGTGTTCCCCACTAGCTACCTTCTTCAGTAAATCTCTAAATATATTGCTCATTTGTTAGT
>CAZZYE010001166.1:0-2718 GCA_964658145.1 uncultured Stigonema sp. | reverse complement strand
TCATTCTTGTTATTGCCAATGGGGGTCTTTGCCTGCGGGTCACAAATTACCCAGTCGTTCACCCAGGCAGCGCTACTCAAAACCTGGGCAAACTCAAGGATTTACGCCCTTAAGGTCAGGGATGCCGATAGCGCAAGGCTTTTTACGGATATGAGGGGTCACGAGAACCTGCACAGTATCAAACCTCTTAGAGGTCTTTGTTTGCCAATTGAGAAACACCGGGTAAGGCATTCCAGGCGCAATCTCCCACACTTCTTTATCTCTAGCTTGTTTATTTGCTTTTAGCTTCAAAATTTCAAAATTTTGGCGCGACAGCGCGGCGGAAGAGCTATCCTGACTAGAATTTAACTCGTTAGACGAAGCATCTTGAACTGGTTCTTCAACATAGTTCGTTTCCGTTAATTGCTGTTTATTGTCTTGCTCGGTTATTAACTGCATCGCTTCTTTCTCTTCGCTTGCCGCCTCTTTTGGAGAGAAAGTCTCTGTAGAGAAATCTGTATTGATATAATTTGCTTCCTGTGAGCTGCTCGATGTGTCAGATTCAAGCATATCGATTTGCTGATTTTGACAAATTCTATTCCACAATGCTTTTACGTTTTCGACGTTAACTGTGTACCAGTTAGACTGATACCAAGTTTCACGGCTATGACGACAGACATCAATTAGCTCCAACTTTCTGAGGTTGGCGATCGCTCTTCTGATAGCGGACATCGTAAAAAAAGGAAGTTTCTTCGCCCATCCATCAAGTGTTAGATAAAACCAATACTTACCATCATCTAGTAAATGCTTAGACCGCTGACAAAAATAATGAATCTGTTGAAGAATAACCGCTGATTCTAACCCTATTTCTGCCGCCAGCTTGGGAGGAATTAGCAATGGCGATTCTGGGGTGATCAATTTACTGTTCATTTTTTTTCTCCGGATTATTTTTTAGTGGTTTTGGAAATTTCTGTGGCTGTCGATGAAAAGCTTGGAAGGCACACCATAATTGCCATAGATTTAAATCAAACCATTCCCGACTACGTTTCAGTGCGACATTACTCAATAGTTTAAGTTTGGCGCGATCGCCTTTACCTATCAGTTTGAAACCTTACCCATCAATGGGTGCTAAATCAGTTACCTTCCAGTTTGTAATTCGTCTTTGCTGCCAACGGATATATTCAGCAACATTCTCTATATTCAATGCTACTATCTTGGAGTATTTAGCATTCAGTAAATTGGCTACGTCCAACAAGGTTTCAACAGGTTGATGGACTGGTAACCTTGTAACTTTGTCGTCTATATTAATGTAGCAAAAACCTAATTCGGTATGGACTAATTTGACCACACGCCATTTATAGCCACTTCGACCTTTTTCTAAATTCCTTATGTATTCGTGAAACCAAGCTTTAGGTTCAGTCGCAGGCTCCATCAACTCATTTTTAAATTCAATTAACGAATGCTGTTTATTTTCTGCGGCAGCAACAAATTCTTTTATCAGTGAGCAATCTTTTTCGTAAGGCAACTTCTCTGAGCCGCTACAAGTTCCTGAAAAAAATCCCCATCTTATCGTGTAACCATGTTTTGCAAGGGTATCACCAGGGAGTTTATAGATACCCCCACAGCATTGACATGTGCCTTTAAATTGAGCTTTCATCTCAAACCTCCAGGAGACTGGCACTGTACTCCGAATCCGTCAGTGTCTAGAGGAATGGAGGGGAAATTGAGAAACGTTCCCCGACTAATTCTTTGCACAGCAAAGAAAGGGAGCCTTAACAGTTGAGCCCTTACAGGTTCGGCAGTCGCTACAAGTCGGGGAACCCGCCCAATGCGCTGCCTCACAATTTCTAATCTCTTAGAATGCATATGAGTAACCATCCTTTGCATGAATGCGTTTACAAAACTTGTGGGAAATTCCCTGTACTATGTGTTTTCTCTAACTTTTGCTGAGATCTATTGAACTTGGTTAAGCCACCGCTTCCCGTTTCGATTGGTAAAAGCGATCGCCCCTCATTTAAATTGCATTTCTTGCAAGCGTTTAGATGCCTGCTCCAATAAAAGATCGCGATATTCGTTTACAACATCTGTAAAAGCGATCGTGAATGCACACGCAACGCTTACTTCTTGTTTGAGTTCGAGTGCAAAACCAGTTGTTGCTGGGGGCAGATACCAGTAAATTTTTGGGGAAGCACCAGAGAAAAAATAAGCTTTCGCCCAACATGAACATGCAGAAAGCTCATGTTTATCGGGGGAAGATGATAGTACCCAGCCGCCGTCTGTTTTGGTGATTCTAAACTTAATCATGGCATTGTGGTCGTGTGAGTGATACTTTAGTTCATGCGATCTCCAGCACAATGTCGCCTTTATAATACATTTCCTGCCTCCGTGTATTAGAGCTAGCGGTGAGCGATCGCCTCTTCAAAATTGCAAGATGTGAGCATTAGTTGTTGATTGAGTAATTTATCTCAACCCGTGTTCAAAGGTTAGTAATGTCCCGGTTGCAGGATGGGGCATGGTAATCCGTCAGAGCGATCAATATTGCCAGTTGCTGACTGAGCGCATTAGACGATTAGGGTTGTGCAGCAAACTAACTGGTGCGCTCAGTCACTGGAGTTTAGACTAAAGGCGATCGCTCAGGAAATAACACTTACAGAATTGTGAGTAAAAAAAATACACATAAGAGGGGAAGTAGAAACTTCCCTGAAAAGAAAAAGTGGTCAGCCATGTTGAACTGACCAC
>CAZZYE010001165.1:0-2720 GCA_964658145.1 uncultured Stigonema sp. | reverse complement strand
TAGCAATTAGCAATTCCCCATTCCCGTAATTTAAAATGTCTTCTTCCTCATTCAGACCGCCTCGCAGACAACGCGATCGCCAGCGCCTAAGCTTAAGCAGTTGGCTTATTGATCTCACACCTCAATTTTTTGACCGCGCTTTAGAAAAGGTGGGCGCGAAACAATTTAAGTGGCTTGTCTTGCTGCTATTGTTACTCTCAGTACCACTAATTACTACCCCTCTAGAAGTGTGGCAGCAGGGGATAGTGGCTGTGTTTTTGGTGCTAGTTGGTCAACTGGTTATACATGCCGAGGATAAAGAGTCCTCCCCGGAAATCAGCCATTATTACCACCTGTTTTTAGTGTGGCTGAGTCTGGTGACAACAATTCGTTATTTGTACTACCGCACAAGCTATACCCTGAACTTTGATGGGTGGCTCAATAGCACTGCTTGTTTGATGTTGTACGGAGCAGAGCTATACGCGATCCTGACCTTAGTACTAGCATACTTTCAAACCCTGAAAATCAAAGAGCGGCAGCCAGTCGATCTTGCCAAAATTCCTGAACAGGAATGGTTAAACGTTGATATCTACATCCCCACCTATAACGAAGACGTTGAGATTGTCCGCAAAACTACAATAGCAGCCTTAGCTTGCGAATACGCTCCAAATAAAAAAAAGATTTATGTCCTAGACGATGGTCGTCCAGAAAGATATAAAGAGGGCGACCCGCGCCGAGAAAAGTTCCAAGCCAGACGAGATCAGTTACGGCAAATGTGTGAAGAACTGGGCTGCATACACATGACGCGGGAAAATAACGATCACGCCAAGGCTGGTAATATCAATACTGCCTTTCGTAAAACAGACGGCGATTTGGTGATGATTTTGGATTGCGACCACATTCCATCGCGCCAATTTCTCCTGCATACTGTAGGCTTTTTCTGCGATCCAAAAGTGTCGTTTGTCCAAACCCCCCACTGGTTCTATAACCCCGATCCCTTTGAGCGCAATTTGGTTACAGGCGGTAGAATCCCGGTGGGCAATGAATTGTTTTACAAAGTGCTGCAAAAAGGCAACGATTTTTGGAATGCCGCCTTTTTCTGCGGTTCCGCCGCTTTGATCCGCAAAACTCATGCCTTAGAAGTTGGGGGAATTGCGGTCGAAACTGTTACAGAAGATTGTCACACAGCTTTACGACTGCATTCACGCGGTTATAAGTCCGTCTACTACGACAAAATTATGGTAGCGGGCTTAGCGCCAGACACATTTTCTTCTTATGTAGGTCAACAAGTGCGTTGGGCAAGGGGAATGGCGCAGATTCTGCGACTGGAAAACCCCATGTTTAACCCGAAGCTAAACCTGACACTTGCCCAAAGGATTTGTTATTTCAGTGCGACTTCTCACTTCTTGTATGGGTATCCGCGACTTGTCTATGCGATTATTCCCACCCTGTTTTTATTATTTGGCGTTAACCCTATCCAAGGTTTGGGTTTAGAAACTCTCGCCTATGCCCTACCCCATATTCTTCTCTCCCTTTTTACCAACTACATCATCTACAAACACGTCCGGTTTTCCTTCTGGAACGAAATTTTTGAATTTGTAATGTCTTTCCAGGCGGGGTGGGTAACGATGTTAGCGCTGATTAACCCCAAGCTAGGTTCCTTTAACGTTACTGACAAAGGGATAAATATTAGCAAACGTACCTTTGACTGGCAATCAATGCGTGGTTTATTGGTGGTGGTGGGATTAATTGTCGCTTCCTTAGTTGCCGTCCCCTATTGGTTACTGCTACGCCCTGAAGATTGGCAGGCGGTTTTGGTCAACACCTTATGGTCTGGCTTTAACCTGATTTTGCTGATCGCTGCCTTGCTAGTAGGCTTCGAGCAACCGCAAATCCGGACTGCGCACCGTTTGCAGCGACGTCTCGCTGTCGTGATTTCCAGTAACGACCAAACAATCATGGGCGAAACTGTCAACATTTCAGAAACTGGGGCGTTGATTTCTTCGGAATCCTGGCCTAATTTACCAGATGAAGTAGAGATCGAAATCATGGGAGATTTTACTGCTCGCGCCTCTTTGGCAGGACGGATTATTAGAGTCTCCCCTGTAAATGATACGGAAACTCTTTTGGCAATTGATTTTGTAAATCCTAGCCGCGCCCAACAGGATGCTTTAACCCTAGTTTTGTATTCTGATGTGCGGGAGTGGTATTCGCAAAAACGGCAGTACGTAGATCAACCAATCGCTTCCCTTGGGTTTCTTGCCACTAGTTTGACTCGCTCTTTGCAGGATATGAAGCCAACTACTCGCAAAAAGGTACGCAAACAGGTCAGTGCTCTTGGTGACCTTTACTGGGATGGTCACTTCTTCCCAGGAGTGGCTACAGAACTAGGAGTAACAGGTTTACGGTTGGAATTGGAAAGCAACAAAGCTAAATCTGCTGATAAACTGCTAGGACAAGAGGACTTACATAAAATGCGAACTGTTAAACCACTTGTTGGTTTGCTGTTGAGTCAAGAGGATAATTCTTCACCAAGGCGATTTGTTGCCGAAATTTCTGCGCTACAAGAAGACGCAAGTGGCAAGATTGTCATTGAGTTAAATTTTCCGGAGAAGTTCAAGCAACGCCAAGAGTCTAAGATTAAACAACTTTTACAAGTTTTGTAGGGGAATTTGGCAACGGATTCGGCAACGGATGACATAACGGATGTAACGGATAATTTAACTGTGGGACTTACAGAT
>CAZZYE010001164.1:0-2728 GCA_964658145.1 uncultured Stigonema sp. | reverse complement strand
CAAGCCAGCGAATCATTGGCACGTTCTTCCCGTCTTGAGTGCGAGCAAAGGTTACAGGTACACCGTCCTGATTTTGCCCGCAGTAGAAGGTTGCGCTGACTGCATAGCTGGGCTGATTGATGGTTGCAGTTGTGGTAGCGGTAAGCGAAGCTATGGCGAAGATTCTCGTAAGCTCTATTAACACTTGACCAAATATTGGCTGTCTCATAAGTTACATCCCAACGCTAGATATTCAATTTATGAATACATATAATTTACATTTAATTCCTGAACAATACTGATAATAATTTTTGATAAAAGTTCAAAATATCAGGATCTACGCGCTTGACAAATTAAGCATCATGTGAATGAAGGAATTCGGTTATTTCAGACAGAAAAGCGAGCACGAAGGTGCAGAGACAATTTGGGGCATCGCTCTTAAACAGAATTGATCGCATTGTAAGGGCGGGGATACCCCGCCCCTACGGTTATATTGTGGTCTACTTCGGAGGTTGGGTCAATACCAACACTTTTAGATTACGCAGTCAGTCGGGAAAGTATTTACAGTGTTTTCTGGATCGCAATAGCCAAAACTGGCAACGGATGTTGTATCGGATGTAGCGGATGCTTGATCTGCTAGTCCGACAGTTAAATCATCCGTTACATCCGTTATCTCATCCGTTGCTAACCATCAGTCCAACGTGCTTGCGCCCTCTTTCTGGCATTGCATGATGTGATAATTTCAGGAATTGAATCTCACGCCAAAACTGGCAACGGATGTTGTATCGGATGTAGCGGATGCTTGATCTGCTAGTCCGACAGTTAAATCATCCGTTACATCCGTTATCTCATCCGTTGCTAACCATCAGTCCAATGTGCTTGCGCCCTCTTTCTGGCATTGCATGATGTGATGATTTCAGGAATTGAATCTCACGCCAAAACTGGCAACGGATGTTGTAGCGGATGTAGCGGATGCTTTATCTGCTAGTCCTACAGTTAAATCATCCGTTAAATCCGTTATATCATCCGTTGCTCACTCTTTCTTTCCCCCCACTTACTATTGCAGCCTAAGAGAAAGCAATCAGCATATATACTTATATCTCCTCATACTACCATTTTATCTCTAACATTTTTAACACTACTTACTGAGGCATTTTAATAGTGCTGCTGCTTCGTTTTTGACGATCGGGCTGGGAAATATTCTGGACTAAAATTCTGTGCGAAAATTGACTTTAAATAAAGTGATAAATTCCAGGACCTATGGTGACTTTAATGCTGGGTCAAACGCTAGGTGGGCGATACCAAATTTTCCAACAATTGCGAAATGGGGGATTTGGTTTTACTTTCGTAGCCAAAGATATGCAACGACCTGGGAATCCTAAGTGCTTCGTTAAGCAGTTAAAACCAATGGTTACCAATCCTGATACTTTACGGGAAGCACAACGTCTTTTTAACAAGGAAGCAGAAATACTGGAAAATTTAGGAAATCATGAGCAAATACCGCGACTTTTGGCTCATTTTGAGGAGAATCAGGAATTTTATTTGGTTCAGGAATTTATTGAAGGTCACGACCTGAGTGTAGAATTGCCTACGGGCAAGCAGCTGAGTGAGGCTGAGACGATTAAACTTTTACAGGAAATTCTGGAGGTCTTAGCTGAGGTCCATCGACACGGGGTCATTCACCGGGATATCAAACCCTCCAATATCCGGCGACGTCACTCAGATGAGAAAATTGTGCTGATTGACTTTGGCGCGGTCAAACAAATCAGTACCCAAGTGCTTAATTCTCAGGGGCAAACGGCTTTTACTATTGCTATTGGCACTCCTGGTTATATGCCAAGTGAACAAGCCAATGGAAACCCCCATTTCAGTAGTGATGTTTATGCTGTAGGAATAATTGGTATCCAAGCCCTTACAGGAATATCCCCAGTTAAATTACCAAAAGATGTTCATACAAGTGAAATTATTTGGCGCGATCAAACACAGGTAAGCCAAGAACTAGCAGATATTTTAGACACAATGGTGCGCTATGACTTTCGTCAGCGTTACCAATCAGCAACGGATGCTTTACAAGCATTAAAAATCCTACCATCCTCTAGCACTATAAAACCACCAGATCAAATAATTGTCATCCCTAGTCCTGCACCAGTCTCTTTAATTACGCTCCTCCATCCCTCGCCGTCCAGGAAATTGTTAACTGCACTGCCAATAGCAGCAGTACTTGCAAGTATTATTGTACTGTTATTCCAACTTATAACTCCAAAAGAAAATTTATTGAACTATGAAAATCCTAGTTATGGGATTAAGATAAAATATCCTCAAAACTGGGAAAGACAAAATATAAACAACCCTATTACTGGCGAAGTTGTTGCATTCTTGTCGCCAAAACAAACTGACGCAGATAAATTACAAGAAAAACTGACTATCAGCGTTGAAAATTTTCCAGGGACATTAGATGAATTTAGCAATTCATCGATTAAGGACATCAAAAATCATATGGAAAACGCTAAAATTGTTAATACAAGTTCAACGACTCTCGCACATAAACCTGCGGCTGAAGTAGTTTTCACCGGAAAAGATGGGGAAAATAGTTTAAAAAATTTGCAAGTTTTTACTTTAAAAGCTGATAAAGCATATGTAATTACATACACAGCCGAAATAGCTAATTATGATGAATTTATCCAAACAGCATATAGTATGATTAAATCATTTGAAATTCAGTAAGCGTTTTTAAAATTAAAAATTAAAA
>CAZZYE010001163.1:0-2728 GCA_964658145.1 uncultured Stigonema sp. | reverse complement strand
TTCCTATTAGCGACAACATTCTTAACCGCAGAAAGCCGATAGTTATTTACTGGCTGATTGGCATTAACGTTGCCTTATTCTTTTGGGAACTGAAACTAGAGGTTAGTGATGAACTGGGCGCTTTCGTTAACGGTTGGGGTGTAATTCCAGCGTTGTTTAGTGCAGCGATCGCCAATGTACTGGGTGGTAACCTAGCTGCTGGGATAGTTGTGCTAATGCGTTCGACTTCACTGCTTATAGGAATGTTTCTCCACGGCAGTTTTAGTCAAATCTTGGGTAATTTGATATTTTTGTGGGTTTTTGGCAAAAGTCTGGAAAGTATTCTCGGTAAGTGGCGATTTTTAGGCTTTTACTTAGTTTCTGGTCTTCTGACTGGCTTGGTACAAATTCTGATTGAACCAAGCTTGACGACACCAATAATTGGCGCGAATGGGGCGATCGCATCTATTTTAGGAGCTTATTTCGTGAAGTTTCCTAAAGCAAAAATTGACACGATTTTACCCCTGGCGATCGTATTTATCCCAGTAGAACTACCAGCAACTTTTTATCTATTTTGGTGGTTTTTGCAACAGATATTTTACGGCATTGGCAGTTTAAACATTTCTGGCGGCGTCAACCCAAGTAATATGAGCTACTTAGTGCAGGCGATCGGCTTGTTAAGTGCTGCGGCTTTGATGCGACTACTGCAACTACGTAAATAGGAGATTGGGATTCATCCCTTTGTCGCGCATCACAGAAGTAGTTTCCTAATATTTCGGCGTTGCTGAATTTAGGTATGAATTCGGATGTAGAGACGTAGCAGTGCTACGTCTCTACAAGGATTTTGGTCCGCACGTAAAATCATTTTCATACATGTAATCAGCAACGCCTTCTCATTTAGTTGTAAACTCAAATTTGAGTTAATAAGTTTATATACTTTTACTTGGATGTTTTGGAATGAAAATTCGTAATGCTTTCGCCACGGTAACGATCTGTGTATTGTCAACACTCACTCTCTTCGACTTTGTGAATCCGCACAAAGTTGAAGCTGAGTCCATAACGGATTGTCGCCAATTGGTGACAGGTACGTACCTCACGACACTCTCTGCTAACTTCGGTTCGTTTCGTGGGATTACAACGTTCAATCGCGATGGCAACTTTGTTGCCACTGCCTCAATCCAAAGTGGTGTTCCCAATATCCCACCGTTTAGTAATACGCAGGGCAGTTGGAAGTGTACCTCAGACAGAGAGATTACTGCCACGGGACTAGACTTCAATTACCCAACAGCGACTTCACCTGGCACAATTAGTAGAACCGATTTTAGTGCGACATTTGATCCCAAAGATGGGATAGTGAAAGAAACCGCCACACTGAGAACCTTCGATCTCAACGCAAATCCACTCTCAGATGATGCCCCGGTAGTGCAGACGTTTACTGTCACGGGGCAGCGTGTAAAAGCTGGACAATAAACTATAGGACTCCGGTGAAGGCGACTCTTCGCATCACCCTCACGAACCCGTTGTCAGTAATTAGTCTAAACTCCAGTTTTTAAGGCAGGGCTGCAGGAGGGTTAGCCCGCTCTCACGGCGACTGGTGAGTCCAGTGCGCATGAGGCTGGTTTCCCGCCGTAGGCAACTGGCGAACCCGAAGGGCGTGGGTTGGGGGGATCATCCCAGGTTCATCGCAATACTGCTCGGTTAAGACGAGTTTCACGTTAATCACCGATCCCCCCGCCTGCGGCGACCCCCTTAAAAAGGGGGTTTAGGAGAATTAAGCAGAACTTTTTAAGGGGGGTTGGGGGGATCTTATTTGCTTAACCGAGCAGTATTGAGGTTCATCGGACTAACCGAAAAGTATTGCTCCGTGTCCTTGGCGCCAAGGCGGTTCGTTCGTAAAAAAAAGCCTCTCAGATCGAGAGGCTGGAAAAAATTAACAGAGACAACTTGTCAACCTACACAAAAATCACAGTAGCAACGGCACCGCCAATTGCTGCAAAAAGTGCCGAGACAACAGCCGTAGCAAACAGCCACCAAGCCGCCGATGCAGCAGCTTTTCTGGTTTCTTCTGCTTGACGCTGTGCTTGGTGCTTCACTTCTTCCAAGCGGCGCTGTGCTTCATGCTGGATACGTTCTGCCCGTTGTAGGACATTGTTGCGTGCCCCTTCAATTTGGTCGATCAGTCGATTCGCATCTGCCTCAGAGATATCCTCACGAGAACTCATGATCGCAACCAAGGTATCCCGATTAAAAGCAGACAGGCGATCGCGCAACGCATCAAAACCCGCCTGCGGATCTTCAAACAACTTGCGAACATCGCGCTTAACACCATCATAGTTAAGCTCTGGACGATCCAGGGCGTTAAGATAGTTGCGGATGCGACCAAAAACACCATCAACTACATCCTGAATACGCCGCTGAATGCCTCGCACTTGTTCCACAAATTGCTCGCGTACCGATATGATACTATCTGCAATCTGTGCCGCTTCCTCATCGGAAAGGTCTTCCCGCAGTTTCAACAGGGCGATGACGGTAGAACGGTCAAAATGGGAAAGGCGATCGCTGAAACTTTCCACCCCTACTCGCGGATCGTGCAACAACAGTTGCAAATCGCGCTTGATTCCTTCAGGGTTTAGTTCTTCCTTGCCAGTTCGTCGCAGATACTCTTCTACATAAGTGCCAAAAGTTTGCACTCTTTCCTGAGTTCTAGCAGCTAGGCGACGAGGCGCACCCACAAGATTGCGAATCGAAG
>CAZZYE010001162.1:0-2733 GCA_964658145.1 uncultured Stigonema sp. | reverse complement strand
CCTGTCTTACTCTCATCCCAGATTTGTAAATCCAAGTCATTGAGATAAACCAGCGCATTGTTAATTTGTGCTGGCGTTCCTTGTAAATCTAAGTCAAACCAACCATCTCCAATGGCATTAGACCCTAGAATAGCCGCAGAAATGTTTACTGTCAGACCATAGTCAGACACTAGGCGAGAAATAACAGGTTCCTGGTGATATTCCTTAGGAATCCTTAAACGAATCCGTTTATTGTTGAGCTTGTTGTCATTGGTCATAACTGCTTAATTGTGCTATTTCATATTTTTTTACCAGTTTTCCGTTCCAAAATCTCCTTCAACACCAAAGTCACGACTGCTAGAAGCGCTAACAGTACAGCAGCAGAGTAGGCTGCTTCCGTTTCATATTGTTTGTAAGCTTCCTCTACAAATAAAGGTAAGCTTTGGGTCTTGTTGGCAATGTTTCCGGAAACCACGGAGACAGCACCAAATTCACCCATTGCTCTAGCATTAGTCAAAATTAAGCCGTAGAGTAAGCCCCAACGGATATTTGGCAGGGTGATGCGCCAAAATATTTGCCAATCAGTTGCACCCAAGGTTTTAGCCGCCTCTTCCTGATCGCTACCTACCTCTTCTAAAACAGGAATGACTTCACGAGCAACAAAGGGCATACTAACGAATGCTGAAGCTAGCACCATGCCTGGAAAGGCAAAGACAATCTTGATATCTTGTGATTCCAGAACGCTAGCAAACCACCCCTGTCGCCCATACAGTAGCACAATCATTAACCCGGCGACCACCGGCGAGATCGAAAAAGGCAGTGAGATAAAAATCATTGCCACTGTTACCCCCAAACGAGTGAAAGATACCTTAATGCCCAATGGTGCTAACAGCGAACCAATCCACCCGTTATCGCTATAAACTGTTGCCAGGGTTAGCCCTGCTACCGAAGTTGGCAGAGCAAAGGGTAAATCTACTGAGGCATCAATCAACCTTTTCAGCGGAAAGTTATAGCGAACCAAAACCCAGGCAATGAGAGTCCCAAAAACTCCATTGATTAGGGCAGTGCTCAACGCAGTGATAAAAGTGACATTGTATGTTGCCAGTGCGATCGGACTGGTAGCTATTGCCCAAAACTCAGCAGGAGTTTTAGTACTCGCTTTCTGGAACATGGCAGCTATAGGGACAAACAACATCACACTCAAATATCCCAAGGTAATTCGCCATGTCCAAGGAAGTTGGAATAGCCGACGCAGGAAGGTCTTCCAACCCGGAGTCTTCTTAGGAACTAGTTTTGAAGAAGGCAATGGAGGAGAGGATACAGCCATAGGGGAGTGGGGGGAGTGGTACTTTTTGACAACCTACAGGCGGCGATCGCCACGCTCAAGCTTATTCCCACCAAAAACAGTGAGAAAAAGCCTTTTAACGAATTTACCCTCAACCTATTAGTAATTTTTTCCGTGAGTTGTCCTAATTCTTTTAAGACACCCTGCCACAATTTCATATTTTTTCCTTTTTTACAACCATTACGGTTCCTCTCTAGGAATACCGGATTGTGAAGTGATGGTATCTTACATTGATAACAGCTAAAAATTCAAGCGAAAATCTTCACTTTATTGATAGAAAAAGTGAAGATTTTCTAGTAGTTTCGGATCAAAGAACTTATTTAAGCAAACTTAAGGGGCAACCCGTCCTGAAAAACTAATAGTTCTCCTGGTTGGATTGGCGTCCAGATTTCATTGTCGGTGAGGGGAGTTGTGGCGATGACGGCGACGCGATCGCTTTTACGAGTCAACTCCTGAAAATCAACGGTGACGTCCTCATCAATCAGGTGAGCTGCGGCAAAGGGTGCTTGACGCACAATATAGCTCAGCTTAGTTGAGCAGTGGGCAAAAAAGTGTTCTCCATCGGAGAGTAAGTAGTTAAAAATACCTTTTTCTGCCAAAGGTTGAGTAACATCCCTTAGGACTGAGTACAGTTTTTCTAAGGCAGGCTTACCTTGAGGAAAGTTTTGCCGTAATGTTTCTAATATAACACAGAATGCTCTTTCACTATCGGTTTGACCAACTGACCGATAAAACTCCCCACATTCAGGATGAAAATCAGGCAGATTGCCATTGTGGGCAAACACCCAGTATCGTTCCCACAGTTCCCGAACAAAGGGATGGCAGTTTTGCAAAGCAATTTTACCTTGGGTAGCTTTGCGGATATGGGCAATCACATGGGTAGAGTGGATGGGATAGCATCGTACTAAATCAGCTACGGGAGAGGCGATCGAAGGTTTGGCATCTATAAAAAGCCGACATCCCTTTTCTTCAAAGAAAGCGATCCCCCAACCATCTTGATGATCGTCAGTCTTTCCTCCCCGCGCCGCAAAGCCCTCAAAAGAAAAGCAAATATCTGTTGGTACATTACAGTTCATTCCTAGCAATTGGCACATAACAAAGCACAGACAATACTTTCAGTCATTAGTACAGCTATTCGTAGTCTAAGTAGTATTTTAAATAAAAGTAATTATAAATACTCAATGCGTCCCTAAATTCCTACTAGCTTTCTGATCAGCATAGCAACAGGCATTTATGCCTGATCAAAATATAGACGAATGGCTGTGGAATCAAGATACTTCAAAATGGCTCAACAGATCTGGCACTATTGCTTCAAACTTCAAAATTTTGCGATCTAGGTCGGCTTTCCCTACCTGAAAAGCAATACCGTTCAGTCATCGAAGATCCCCCCAACCCCCCTTAAAAAGGGG
>CAZZYE010001161.1:0-2735 GCA_964658145.1 uncultured Stigonema sp. | reverse complement strand
AGTTCATTTGTACTATAGCTAGCGATCGCTTCAGTGCCAGTTGCGTAAGTCCTGTTTTAATTAAAGTTCCTTGTACATCAAATACCAAATCATAAGAAAGCCTGTCTCCTACAGGTTTTAGAACTCCCCAACCACGTTTTAAGGCATGAAGAACTGCAGCTTGTTCTGCTATGTCTCCTTTTAATTTTGTATCCATATAAAATAAAGCCCCGTAATTATGAATTACAGGGCTTTATTTTACTTTGATTTGGTGGCGGGAAGTGGATTTGAACCACTGACCTTCGGGTTATGCTTACCATCTACAGCTTTCGCTGCCTGGATTAACCAGTTTGTGGTCTGGACTGTCCCTTTACCCTCAGCTTTCCTGTTAGGGTACCTGCCTCCCAGTCTCTACACCTTCCGATTTAGTTCTGAGTTTTGAGTTTTTACTTTTGAATTGCTTTTGCCACTCAAAATTCATAACTCATAATTCATCACTTTTTCATCGGCTTGGTTCGGGATTACCACGCTAATGGCTTCCCCGAGTTTGACAGGTAATCGCACATAAGTTTCCTTATGTACCGCCCACTGTCTGACTAACTTTTAAGCGTTTAGCTAGTCTAACCTGTTGAGCCCGACGAGCTACCAGGCTGCTCTATCCCGCGTCGCTTTGTCTACCTTTTTACTATAACAGCAAAATTGATAATTCTCCAATAACTTCTAAACGCTTGTATTTACCCAAGTTCATAAACTTGTCTGACAGGGTTTCGGCAACGCTGGGACTAATCCAACCCAACTGCCGAAGTAAGTGAATGGCAACGGCATGTTTTGCTCGCTTCGCCCCATCCATAACTTTAATTGCTAATCCCATGCCTTCCCCAAGTCTGGCAATGCACAGCACTCCTTCAGCACCTGCTTTACTTACCAGTTCCCTGGGAGTGAGACGCATCAGCTCCGTATCAAATTCTCCTTCTCCTGCTACCATAACTGGATGATTAGTCATGGCACGGACAATGCGCTCCACATCCAAATTGCTACGAGAAGCTAGCTGGGCATATAAAGACGCCATTTGACCGAGTTGCATAAGATAGGTGGGTGCGCCACAGTCATCGTGAGCGCTGATAAATTCTTCTGCTGGCATTCGCAGCAATTCTGATACTTTGTTTAAAATCAGCTGCTGCACTGGGTGTTTACGCTGTAAGTAGTTATTTAAGGGCCAATGGCATTGCTGACAAACAGCTAACATCGCGGCGTGTTTGCCAGAGCAATTATATTCCAGACGACTGTGTTTGCCTTCAGGAATCGGACATTGGAGTGCCAAGGGGTCAACATCAGATCGCCAAAGGATATTAAATACTTGTCTTACTTGCTCGATTGTTCCTTTATGGGAACTTGTGATAATTGCCAAGTCCCGATCGCTAAGGTCGTAGCTTTCCAGTGTACCTGTAGTGGTGACCGCAAGTGCCTGAAATGGTTTGAGCGCTGAACGGACAAAAGTAGCAGTTTCGGCGTTTCCGGAAACGGATAGTACCCGTCCTCGTTCGTCGCAGACCACCGCCTGGACTATATGCCTTGATTCAATAATGCCTTCTCGCAGCAAGCTGACTTCCAAGGCAGCGGCTTGAGTTCGTTTTCCCATTGTCATGGGTCTATTTTAAATTATGAGTTAGGAGTTAGGAGTGAGGAGTTAATAATTCATAGCTCATAACTCCTCACTATTCACACTAAGTGCCAAACTATAGTACCAGCAATGAACAATACAGCCAAGCCTACAAAAGTAATTTGCAACCGCCGGACGATCGGTTGGATTTCGTAGGTGACAATCAAGCGATCGCGCATGAGTACGGACTGTGGCTTTGTCCACGTTTGACCGTCGTACCACCCCGACTCTTCATAAAAAATTATTGGACTTATGAGGCGATCGCGTACATAAGACCAGCCTAGATATAACCGTGAGAGGGCTAGCACTACCCCTATGCTTGCTCCGGCTGCACTACAAAAGATAAACTGTGCGATATACTTTTCTGGGGGAAAGCTTACTGCTACCACAGGGATTGCCACTAGCCCAGATAAACCCCAAATCCAAGCTATTTTTGTAATGTAATCGCCCCAACTTAACGTACAGTCACGAAACAGCCAGGACGATTTTAACTCTTCATACTCATTTAGTGGCTGTTGCTCAGTGGGAACTGGGCAATTTGACACGGAAGACCTAATCATGTTGGCTTATCCCTACTGTCAACGTCCGTTGGAAACTCGACACGTGAACCATGACCCCAGAACGCTTCTAAATTATAAAACTCGCGTTCCTTGGGCATCATAATGTGAACGATGATTTCGCCGTAGTCTTGTAGCACCCAGCTTCCCTCAGCTTTTCCGGCTGTCCGTAAGGGACGCCGTTGCCACTCGGTTTCTACTTTTTCTTCTATTGCTTCGGCGATCGCCCTTACCTGCGCCTTAGAATAGCCAGTCACTACCACAAAGTAATCTGCTAGGTAGGATACATCTGCTACAAACAGCAGTAAAATATCTCCAGCTTTCCGGTCGGCGGCTGCATTAGCGATGGTTAAAGCTATCTTTTTACTCACATCGTCAGCGTCCGCTGATGTGGCAATGAATGCACTATTTGTCACTGCAACAGATTGTGATGGGAAATTTGCTTGGAAATAATCAGACATTAAACCTCAGCTGCTTATTTTTCTTGTGATTTTTTACAATTACTGACCGAAGAAGGGAACAGGGAATAGGGAACAGGG
>CAZZYE010001160.1:0-2736 GCA_964658145.1 uncultured Stigonema sp. | reverse complement strand
ATATAGGATTCCTATTTGATTTTTGAAATACACGTAGGGTGGGCACTGCCCACCATATGCGGGTTTTGGTGGGCAGTGCCCACCCTACATTACAAGCGAGATTTTTCAAGAATGATTTAGGATTCCTATATTATATAAAGTGATAAGGAGGTAGGGCGAGTCCTAACTGTAATTCCCAGCGATCGCATGCGAGTTGCCAAGCTAGAAATTGTTCGGCGAGTAAGGGTTCGTCTTGGCGACTGACTAAAAGATAAATCCGCGCTTCTTCACCCTGTGGTTGAACAACAATTGCCGACTTATATATCTGGGTAATCAGATGAACTGCTTGTTCCCACTCCGCAGTTTGAGAGTCTTGAAAGTCTTGCTGTGTTTGATAGCGTTGTTTCTTGGCTAAAAAATACTGTCTTCCTCCTGATGGCGGTGTTATGTTTAGTTCATCTAGAGTCCGGGGAATAAACTTCAATATATATTCAGCTTTACCATTAAGTTGGCGTAGCTTTTCTAGATATTCCTCAACGTGGGATTCTAGATAAGTGAGTAAGCTTTCTTTTGAGGCAAAGGAGATGCCAAACCGCAAGGGTAAAACTGTAGTCTGGCGAAATAATTCGCAAATAACGCGATCGTGTGACAAAACGGCTGGGATTAATTGTCCGTCATCGTTCTGCAATGATTCTACGGATACGTTTGGTTCCACCAAAGCTGAAACGCCAGCACTACTAATAAGAAGTACGCGATCGCCGATGCCTACGGGCAACTCCAGGGAAGTGGCTGGTGTATTTAAAAAGGCGTAAGTGTAAAAGTTATACAGTTCCACACTTAGTAGTAAAGGTAAAGATTTTGAAACTTTGGGATAAATCTTGCCATGATTAGCGTTGTTGTACGTTTACCCAACAAAATAGGGTAAATTAACTGGGATTGAGAGCGGTGGAGTCAGGGACTTCCACATCATCATCTAGCCCATTGAACACCAAAACAGGCTGTATTAACGATTCTTTTGGCTGAGTCGATTCAGATTGTTTGGATTGGGAAGAGGCAGTTTGCTCAGTTTGAGGCGGTGGAGTCGGGGATTGTTTCCGTCCCCTTGACTTAGTTGGCTGAGATTGAGCAAAGGCAGTTGCCCGTTGCTTTTGTGTTGTTTGCTTAGCAGAGGCAGATGGCGTTGGGGATTTTTTCCGTCCCCTTGATTTAGTTGGCTGAGATTGAGCAGAGGCAGTTGCCCGTTGCTTTTGTGTTGTTTGCTTTTCAGACGTAGATGGCGTTGGGGATTGTTTCCGTCCCCTTGACTTAGTTGACTGAGGTTCTGGTTGATCGCTCTGAGGTGTAGCAGTCTCCTTTGAGCGATCGTCGGGCGATCGCTCAGCAGCAATCTGAATTTCTGCTGAAGAGAGGGATCTTTCCCAGATCCGCACCTGACTAATACTACCGTGAAAGAAACATGAACTTGCTCCAGCTTGTTCGGTTGCTCCTGCGCCCACATGCATAGGATTGCGATCGTTCGGCTGGTATTGAATTCCCGTCCATTGTCCCACTGCCTGACCATTAACATAGAGAATCATTGTTTCGGACAATGAGTCATAGGTTCCTGCTAAATGAGTCCAGACTCCTTCTTTAGCTTTCCAGCCTGTAAGAATAATCCAAGGAATTCCTTTCTGACCGCTACCAAGCCAGAACTGCCACTGCTGTGCGGGGTTTATGCAGAAAACATACCCTCTGCGCCCAAGGCTTGCAGAACCACTAACGGAGGTCAAGATCGCCCGATAGCCTCTACCGCCCTGAAACTGAACCCACATCTCAACCGTAAAGCTACTGGGGTTGAGATCAATCGCGTAGGGGATATCAATCTGATCGCTACTGCCATTGAAGTAGGGAGATGCGGTCGCCGGATAACCAAGCTCAACATCTTTTGGTTGTGCGGTAACAGTTTCTTGCCGTTTCATTTATCGCCCCTTCCCCCTAAATGGACACTTTCCTTTAGAGGTTTAACTAAGAAATTTTCCAAAGCTTTAGTAATAGTATTTACGAACACCGATCCTTAATTATAGTATTATTTATAGGTCATTGAAAATTTCTATATGAAAACCAATCGCCTGCGCGGCACAATTCCACCTACGATCAGCACAATACCTCGTAATAAAAGTGAGGCATCTGAACAATTGGAACTTTATAAAATGGTAACGAAACGGCAGCGCATCCAGCAAGAATTGCAGTTTATGGAACAGCGTCTTCAAGTATTGAGACAACAACTAGGCATTCTCGATCACCAAATAGAGAATACAGAAAAAACAATTCAGAACTTACGTCAATCAACTCCTAGTTCTCCGACGAGTACAACTGCTCCTAATAAGGTTGTTAAATCAAGTAATTTCCCGACTTTCCATCTGGAATATTAAAATGTCATTTATAAAGTAAACATTAAATTGTTGTCGGGTGTGTTCCAATACGGTTCGGTTAACCTCTCCCCCAACCCCTCTCCTGCAAGGAGAGGGGGAAAAATTCCCCCCTTGTAGGGAAGGGGGGCTAGGGGGGTTAGGTTTGCCTTATCAGAGAAGTATTGGGGTGTATTCGGCGCATATAATTAATCGTCTGTGTGTGATTATTTTGTAATTGCGCCGAACGTACCGCCTTTGGAGGGTGCATGACACTACCTTCAGCTTTATCGCAAACTTTTCTCACTAGTACATGACGCCGGAAATAACGCTACCATCTCAAACAGCCAAAACCCTTGTATTTCAAGCT
>CAZZYE010001159.1:0-2739 GCA_964658145.1 uncultured Stigonema sp. | reverse complement strand
GAGTCGCATCCCACTTTACTACGCTGAAATCAAAATAATTAAAGGGACAAAGATATACCGTATTATCCCACGTACAAGACCTCGCCATACGGTTCAGTTAAGGCTGATTGGTAGAAATTTAAATCAGTGTAGAACGCGCGACGTTCTACATAAGTTGTCGGTAGGGAAACAACTACTGAACCGTATTGGGTTATAGCGCTCATTCCTCTTTAGAGAACTAAATGCTGATTAAGCTATGATTTTATTCCAACTCATTGGCGAAGGCGTTGCCTGTCCATTAGGACAAGGTATTGTTTGAGAAACCGGGTTTCTGAGTTGATGCTTATCTAAACTGTATATAGGAATCCGATTTGATTATCGAAAAAATACAGGTTCTGTAGGGTGGACACTGCCCACCAAAGCCCAGATGTGGTGGGCAGTGCCCACCCTACGTGTATTTCAAAAATCAAATACTAGTCCTATAGTAATATAATTAATGAAAAATAGAAGATTTATGGAAATATCAAATAGTCCTTTTGAAACTCACCGCACCCATAGATATCAAAGGACATCACATTGCCGCATCAAAAGATCATCCAGAGTACTTGGTTAAAAGCGACAAATCTGGAAAACAAGCAGCTCACAAACCTGATGCACTAGAGAAAATTGAACAGTAGTGCAGTGTTATGAGTAAAAATGTTAAATCAGTAATATCAAATCCGGTTGATTGCACATGGTATTTGTAGGGGCACAGCAGTGCTGTACCCCTACCGTTTGTGTGTTCATTTAACCGGATTTGATATAATAGACCAATACGGTTCAGGTTAGGTAGGGTAGAGCAAAGCGCGTTACCCAAGAATTGCCATTTACAGCAGTTTTCAATTGAATTGACCACATCATCTGGGCGCGGAAACCGCGCCCCTACGGTCAGATTGTGGTCTAATGCTTTTCTTGTGGGGTGGGCGATCGCCCAACAACTCAACGAAACGTCCCAACAGTTCACCACTTGGTTTGAGAGAAGACGCTCCACGATCCGCGTAAGTATCATACAAGCGGCGAGTGGCAACTCGTCCCCCCAAACCACGGGATTTTTCCACAACTAGCACCGAATATCCTGCTTGAGTCAACTGCTGGGCGCAAACGCGCACCCGCCATCCCGGCACCAATTACTGCAACATCAGTCATTAGTCGTTAATTATTAGTTATTAGTCACTAATAATGAGTTTATGGTCATTTTTTATCACCAAATTACAAAATAACTACTAATGACCCTTAAACGCTAATAGTAGAATAGGGTACAGAAAAAGCAGCATGCAGGGGAGGAAGGGAAATTGGATGAACTAAGGGCAGGACTGGAGCTAGCAACCGAAGAAGAATTGCAAGATCTTACGGCAATTCTGTTTAGTCGGAAGTTCAATCCCATGGACTATGTTCACACACCTGAACCTATAGAAGTTCAAAGCCAAAGTCGCAAAGCTTGGCTAGACTCACTAGAGGAGCGCTTTCGCTTTTTAGCGGCAGATGGGGTGACGGTATTGCGGGGACGCACAAATCAGGTAACTTACCGTCAAGCACTAATTCAAGTATGTCACTATCTCAAAATTCCCTACTCTGACGATCTCTCCACCGTTGATCTAGAAGCAGAGGTGTTTTTGCATCTACTGGGACAAGTCTGGAAAAAATTGCCAAAAAAGGATAAGCAAAAATTGAACCTACAGGTACAACGTCAGCTTGCTAAATCGGAACTTAAAGAACCGCTACCACTTTCATTACAGCGTGACCCCTTAGCCTTACTTTTGAAAGGCGGTAGTGCCCTAGCTGTCACCTCTGTTCTTCAACCACTGTTGCTCAAACAAATCGCTCGTCAATTTGCGATCCATTTTGCTACCTATCAAGTTGCTAAAGAAGCCGCAATCCAAGGTGGTGCAGCAGCTACAACACAGTTTCAAGGCTATGTTGCGTTGCAGATGGCACGACGAGGTATGGCTTCGTCGGCGACTCGTTATGGGGTAACTCGCAGTGTGTTTGCCTTTTTAGGACCAGTGATGTGGGCTTGGTTTTTTGCAGATTTAGGGTGGAGATCAATAGCCACTAACTACGGTCGGATTATACCTACAATCTTTACTTTAGCTCAAATTCGCCTCACCCGTGCCGAATGTTGGGAACCCGCTTGAAAATTGCTTTTCGTCATCCCAATCCTAGTTTACAACTTCCAAGTAACCTTGTTGAACTAGGACTGCTCATCTTCCCATTGAGTCCGTTGTTAGGGCTTGTGGGTCTAATTTCGGCAGTACTGGTAACTTGGCGGCGACAATACCGCACAATTATCCGCCGCCCCATTAACTGGGGATTTGCTCTCCTCAGTGTGCTGCTAATCATCTCCGCCGGCTTGGCATATGACAAAACGGTAGCGCTGTTAGGCTTATTTAATTTCTTACCGTACTTTTTAGTGTTCGCCGCCTACAGCAACCTGATTCAGACAATGGCACAATTGCGCCGACTGTCTTGGATTTTGGTGATAACTTCCGTCCCAGTGGTCGTCATTGGCTTAGGACAGTTATTTTTGGGATGGGCTACCTCAAAACAATGGGAAACTGTTCTCAGTGTTTTTGGTTGTGTGATTACACCTGGAGGAAACCCTCCAGGTCGCATGGCTTCCGTCTTCATGTACGCTAACACTTTGGCTGGTTATGTGCTGATAGTTTTCATCCTCGGGTTAGGTTTGTGGCTGGAAAGCTATCAGCAGTTAGGGGGGATGAG
>CAZZYE010001158.1:0-2744 GCA_964658145.1 uncultured Stigonema sp. | reverse complement strand
ACCAAATAATCCCCGCACCCCACACCCCAAAGTTGGTATTCTCTTCTACCGTGCACATTATCTGGCGAGGAACACCAAGGTCATTGATGCTTTGTGTGCAGCTTTGGCAAAGCGAAATTTAGAACCAGTACCAGTGTTTGTCTCTTCTTTACGTGAAGCTGATGTGCAAGCTGAATTGAGCAAGTTTTTCCAGTCCAAGGACTCTGGTGAGCAAATTGCACTGCTGCTGAATACAACCAGTTTTTCTTTAGCGCGGTTAGATACAGAAACACCCCAGGTCGATTTATGGCAAAAATTGGATGTGCCGGTGTTGCAAGTGATCCACAGTAGCGGATCTGTTGAGGAGTGGGAGTCCGAGTTTCAAGGGCTTTCACCCCGCGATATAGCGATAAATGTGGCGTTACCAGAAGTGGATGGGCGAATTATTACTCGCGCTGTGTCTTTTAAAACGGTGCAATCCCGCAATCCTAATTTAGAAACTGATGTGGTGGTTTATGAACCAGCGCAGAATCGCATTGAGTTTGTCACCGATCTTGCAGCCAATTGGGTGCGCTTGCGCTCAAAATCACCACAAGAACGCCGCGTCGCCCTGATTTTGGCAAATTACCCCACCCGCGATGGACGTCTCGCCAATGGTGTGGGACTGGATACGCCAGCTAGTTGTGTCGAAATCCTCAAGGCTTTGCAGTTAGCTGGGTATCAGGTAGAAAATTTACCTGATACTGGGTATGAGTTGATTCAACGCTTGACTGCTGGGGTGACGAATGACCCGGAAGGTAGGGAGTTGCGTACTGTGGGACAGAGTGTTTCTTCGGAGGAGTATCAAGAGTATTTTGCTACTTTGCCGGAGGGAGTCAGGCAGGGTATTGGTGGGCGTTGGGGAGCAACTGATGTGGCAACGGATGATATAACGGATGTAACGGATAATTTAACTGTAGGACGACGAGATAACGCATCCGCTACATCCGTTGCTGGAATTCAGTTGGGTAACATCTTTGTGGGAATTCAGCCCTCAAGGGGCTATGATGTTGACCCTAGTTTGAATTATCATGCACCAGATTTGGAGCCAACTCATGCTTATTTAGCTTTTTATTATTGGGTAAGGAAATGTTTTGGTGCTGATGCTGTGATTCATGTGGGGAAACATGGAAATTTAGAATGGCTACCTGGTAAAAGTGTGGCTTTATCTAATAATTGTTATCCTGAGGTGGCTTTGGGATCGCTTCCCCACTTATATCCTTTTATTGTTAATGACCCAGGTGAAGGTTCACAAGCAAAGCGTCGTGCTCAAGCGGTGATTTTGGATCACTTGACGCCGCCAATGACTCGTGCGGAACTCTACGGTCCTTTACAAAAGTTGGAAAATTTAATTGATGAGTATTATGAGGCTGAGAGTTTAGATCCACAACGGTTACCAGTTATTTGTGAGCGTATACAGGAGTTGGTCGCCCAAGAAAATCTTCATCTTGATTTAGGATTAGCTAATGGCTCATTGCTAATCGCTAATAGCAATCAACAATTAGCAATTAGCAATCAGCAACTACCAATTAACAAGATGGATGGCTATCTTTGTGAATTAAAAGAAGCTCAAATCCGCGATGGCTTGCACATTTTTGGACAGTGTCCTCAAGGACGCCAGTTGCGGGATTTAATTGTGGCGATCGCTCGTCATCCTAATCGCAATTCATCAGGACTCACCCGCGCTTTAGCTCAAGATTTTGGCTTAGATTTTGACCCACTTACAGATGATTTCAGCACTCAGCTATCAGCGAAAGAACTTCAGGTTTTAGCTGAGAAACTTGGGTGTTCATGTCGCACTGTCGGCGATGCAGTTGAGGTATTGGAAGAATACGCCGCGTCCTTGGTAGAACAACTCATCCCTCCCCCGTACGCCGGAACGTCTCTTCCTCTTACAAACTCCCCATCCCTGTACAGACGTTCCAACGGAACGTCTCTTACAAACTCCCCACTCCCCACCGTTCTCAACTGGATAAGTTCGAGTCTCCTTCCGGCTGTGGAACAAACTTACCAAGAAATTAGTCATTTACTACGAGGGCTGGATGGCTGTTATGTCGAGAGTGGACCTGCCGGTTCACCCACGCGCGGACGTCCGGAAGTTCTACCAACTGGTAAAAACTTTTACTCTGTTGATATTCGCGCTATTCCAACAGAAACTGCTTGGAGTGTAGGTAGAAAAGCAGCTGAAACATTAATCGAATGTTATACCCAAAAAAATGGCGAGTATCCAAAAACACTAGGTTTATCATTGTGGGGAACGGCTACAATGCGAACTGGGGGAGATGATATTGCTGAGGCGTTGGCTTTACTTGGTGTACAACCTGTGTGGGATGGTGCAGCGCGGCGGGTGGTAGATTTTGAAATTTTGCCACTAACGGTAGTGGGACGTCCCCGTGTAGATGTAACGTTGCGTATTTCAGGTTTCTTTCGAGACGCTTTTCCCAACTTAATTGACTTATTTGATTCTGCAGTCATAGCAGTAGCGGCGTTGGATGAACCGCCAGAACAAAACCCCTTAGCAAAGCAAGTTCGCCAAGAAACCGAGTTTTGGACAAGATCGGGTTTGAGTTTACAAGAGGCTACAGTGCGATCGCGCTATCGCATATTTGGTTCTAAAGGGGGTGCTTACGGTGCTGGACTCCAAGGCTTAATTGAATCGCAAAACTGGACAGATGACCAAGATTTAGCGATCGCTTACATTAACTGGAGTTGCTACGCCTATACCT
>CAZZYE010001157.1:0-2744 GCA_964658145.1 uncultured Stigonema sp. | reverse complement strand
CCTTGAGTACAAATGTAAGCTAATTGCTTGGCATCTAAATTTTTGACTTGACTAAAATCAACTCCTTGGACTACGGCAGATTGTGCGCCTATTACCGGTTTTTGCACAAATTGATCTGTTGGGTCTTGTTTACTAGGAGAGAGAATTGCCCCCTGAAAATCAGCACCAGCCAGATACGCTTTTCGTAAATCTGCAAGACTCAAGTCGGCATTCCGCAAGTTAACGTTTTCCATATTTGCAGAACGGAAAATAGTACCAGTGAGGCGAGTGGCGCTCAGGTTAGCATCGCTGAGATTGGCATGATTCAAATAGGCACCAGAAAGGTCTGCTCCTTGCCAATCGGTTCTAGTTAAGTTGGCAAATGACAATTGCGTTCCTATGGCAATGACGCGACTTAGATGAGCTGCGTAGAGTTCGGCTTCGTTCAAGTTTGCCTCGCCTAAATCTGCCCCTGTCAGGCTAGCATTTTCTAAGACTGCGCCACTAAGATCGGCTTTTGCTAGCTGGGCACTGCTGAGGTTAGCACCAATCAGACGCGCATTTGATAGGTTAGCTTTGTTGAGTGTGGCGCGGCTGAGATCGGCACGGTTCATTAAGACACGGCTGAGGTTAGCATCAGTGAGATTGGCTTGTTTCATTTGAGCTTGGCTCAAATCAGCAATCCTATCGTCATAGGTATCCCAGCGATTATCCTCACCTGGTCCATGAAAGCGGCTACCCTTAAAGCTTGCTTGATTAAGATTTGCGGACTTGAACTTAACTCCCGATAAATCGACTTTATCTAGTGTTAAGTTGAAGGAGGAGCTTTTGAAAGAGCCACCTTGACCCAATTCGGCGCGACTCAGATCAATACCGTTGGTTTGACCACTATAGACAGTCAGAATTTTGTTAATTGCTTGCTGATTGAGATACAATTGAAGACGGCGCAATTCTGGCTGTTGGAATTTGTTTTTATCTACAGACTCCAAATTGCTGGCTAGGAACTGATTCATGCTTTTTAAATTAGGAATGGCTTTGGGTCCAGCACTTACCAAAGCTTGCTGAATGGTTTCAAGTAGGATGGGGTCGGTTTCCTTAGCTAGTAAATCGACAAGAAACTGGATTGCCTGCGGGTCACTGAGGGTACCTAAAGCTAGAATTGTACTCCGACGCTCTTCTTTGGTAGCCGCATTAGGATTTAACCGTTTTACCAGTGTGATAAACTGTTGGCTGTTGCGCTGATCGGTAGCCCGCTGATTTTGCTGAATTTGGATGTAGATTTGAGTGCTTACTAAAGTTCCTAATACAGCAGCCATACTTAAGAGCGCTACTACAAGCAGCATGAGATTTGGATTGATCTGCATGCGCTGCTTTGGGTGAGACTGTTCGCTTGGCTGTGGTGTGATGACAATTGATGCGATCGCTGCTTCCTCATCTCCTTCGATCCACTGAGACTGACCCGGTCGATGTTCATTTAAGAGCGAGGGTGTTGGCGCATTTGCATCTATTGTGTAAGTACCTCCTAGCCAATCGTGCAATGCGCGACGTCCTTGCTGCCACGACAAGCCTATTCCTTCTGCCAGCAAGACTACTGTGCAAAGCCCTGCGAAAACACCCAAATTGGGAAATGCTAAGCTGTAGCGCCACAGGAAATAGGCGATGGAAATGGGCAGAGTCCAACGACCAATTCCTTCTCTGACTAAAACTGCCCCAAAACCTGGCGCATTTCCAACTGAGTTGACAACTCGAATCCCAAACCAACGTTTGGGAATGGTGCTACCGATTTTAGCGAGCATATATAATTGCCAGCACGAGAGTGTTAAGGGCGCTAAAATAGCTACTGTCCACAATACATTCGTCAGCCATGCTACACGACGGGTACTGTAGTTCACGCTGAGAGCTAATGGGCGGGCGATCGTTGTTTCTGTTGCTACCAGTATGGGGTTGAGTGGCACTCGGTTCAGATCGCCGTTAAAATTGGCATAAACACCAATGCCGAAAGGCACTAATCCACTAGCAACTACCAAGGTCATTTCGGTTACCCAAGCGGCAATGCGCCTGGTAACTAGTTGCCCCGATTTAGATCTTACTGGTTCTTGCGGTCGGCTGGATTTATTAGTACTTCTCCTTACAATTGGGGATGCCATCAGATAATTCCCTATAACTTTATTTCTACGTCACTCCCAGCGTGGCTAGAATAGGCGCTCTTATTTACTCTACTCACTACTAGGCACAAGAAATTTGTATCCAAGGTACACTAGTAATGCCAACAATGCCAAACTAATCACAGCGGCAATGAGTTTGAGTACTGCTTGCAGGATCGCAAAGCCGAATAAAACTGCCACACCCAAAACTACGATCTTGCCGATTCCAGATAGTCTATTAAACTTCTTTGAAATTCGCGCTTTTAGAGAGTTAAAGGTTGAAAAGCCAGACTGAGATGACTGAATTTTTTGTTGTGACTGGGGAACCACTTTAGACGGGAAATGAATCTCTGCCTCTAACTGTTGGAGGCGATGCTGTAAGTCTTCTTCTCTTTGAGGATTCATTAATTTTTACCTCAGCTAGGACACTTGTTAAATAAACATACCAAATCAATCTCTATCTTGGCATTTGAAAGAGCGCAATCAGCGCAAATGTCTTTGTTTTAAAGACCACCCAAGAAGCGTCAATAATCCAATACGGTTCAGTTAGTAGTATTTACTCCTTAAAGATCCCCCCTAACCCCCCTTAAAAAGGGGGGCTTTTTCCCCCCCTTAAAAAGG
>CAZZYE010001156.1:0-2745 GCA_964658145.1 uncultured Stigonema sp. | reverse complement strand
ATTTTTAATTTTTAATTTTTAATTCTTGTATTCCCCCTCTCTTTACAAGCTTGTGTTGGACAGTGGTCGGTAGCTATAGCCTGGATGAGAATCCTTTTGAATGTGTTCTTTTATAGTATCCAGGTCAATGAAGTAGTCAGCAACATCAATCAAGCTGTCGCTGGTCATTGAGCGCACACTCAGGACTTCAACCCGAACTCCTTTGTAAGTTACAGCATTAACGGCGTAGGTGAGATCTCCATTCCCACTGACTAAGATCCCAGTATCGTAGTAGGGAGCTAGGTTGATCATATCTACAGCGATTTCTACATCCAGATTGGCTTTTTTAGAACCATCTGGAAGCTGCGCTAAATCTTTGGTAACTACACGATAGCCATTCCGACGCATCCAGAGCAGAAAACCCTGTTGTTTTTCATTAGTGCGATCGACTCCAGTATAGAAGAAAGCACGCAACAGCCTTCCAGTATTAGTTAAATAGCAAAGCAGTTTGGCGTAGTCAATTTCAATTCCAAGTTGCAAAGCTGCATAAAATAGGTTTGCGCCATCAATGAAAATAGCAACTCGACCACGATTTGAGCCATTGAAGATGGCGTTTGACGCTAAAGGATCTGATATCTTAGTGTCTTCATTCTCGCTGCGTGAGTTTATCTGACGTTCCCCTTGCCAATGGGGTTGTGGCTTAAGTAATTTATATTTATCTGTCTGTTGGGGAATAATAGTCATTGATACCTCTGTATTTTAAATGATCAAAGATTTTTGGCTAAATTGGCACTCTTATAATCTGTGCTGAGTTGTAACCGTGGTAGGAATGATATTTTGTAACTACGCTTAAATCTACTCAACTCCCGGAAAGCTTTCCTGGTTATACAGTAGAATTTTCATTCATTTGTGGTCTTTTAGCGTCGCATATGTGCCAGCTTTTATGGAAAGCTGTGTACCGATAGACGCCTTGGATGGAGTGAGCTATCAACACACGATTTTATTGTAACTAACTTACCATTCATCACTATGCAGCATAATTTTGCTGCGTAAAGTTAATGGTTGACATTACAACAAACAACCAAAATGCACTAGCTGCATGGTTGAAAGCTTAATAGCTCCGATGTATATTTTTACATCATCACCCCATGAATTGGCAAGACAATTTAAATATTTATAGCGGTTCTCGTTCGGATACAATATACTTTGACGTCTCTCCTTGGCGGAGAAAGGCGAGGATGCTTACGGACCAATCCTAGTAGGGAAAGGGCTAGAGCTTAGGTCTGTCGTGCCGTCAACTCCAAACCGCTATATTTACGGTGATGGTGGTAGCGATCGCTATCGGCACGCTCTGTAGAACTGTCACACTCTGGCTAACTTATAACGCTCCGTCACCATTAATAGCAGAAAATAGTGATGAGTAATCCTCGTTAGCAAATGACATTTTTATCGCTATTTCTAAAATTTCCCGTACACCTTCAATACTGCTGACATTTAGACCAACTGATTTTGCTTCAGTAATAAACAAATCTGTGTCTTTCATCAAGTGTTTTGTTGGGAAGTTGGGATTGGCGTAATTTCCCTCTAACATCCGTTGCAGCTTTTTGTCAAATGTCGGTGCATAAAGGGCACTTGATCGCAGGATTTGCATAAACAACTCGACCTCGATCCCCTGACGCTGGACAAAACCAAGACTAAGAGCAAAGGCAGTTGTCAGGGAAGCAATCAGTTGATTTAGGGTTAATTTGAGCGCCGCCGCAGTTCCTACTGAACCGACAAGGATAGGTTCTGAACCAAAATTTTTTAATAACTCTAAGTGTCGTTGATATTGTTCTTGGTATGCACCTACCATGACAATGAGTTTACCAGCTTTTGCTTCTGGGATGCTACCTAATACAGGTGCTTCTATATACTCAGCACCTACGTTAATGACTGCATTTCTAATTTCTTTACTTTCGGTAGGAGTAATTGTCCCCATTTGGATGACTGTCCGCCCAGCCAGATTTGACGACGACCCATCTGAAAGTAGCAGACTATAAATAGCTACGGCATTAGTCAGCATCAGAATGACACGATCGGCAGCGCGAATTGCTTCTTCAGGATGTGCTGCTATTTCAGCGCCAGCGGCTTTTAGTGGTTCTAACTTTTCTGGGGTGCGGTTGTAGGCAATTAGCTCTATATTTGCCGCTAATAACCTCTGAGCCATCGGTAGTCCCATTAATCCAGTACCCAGAAATGCTACCTTCATTAAAATCTCCTTTTCTTTGTTCAATTCTCACTAAAGAATTAAAAATTAAAAATTAAAAATCGGAATTATTCATTTTTAATTTTGCATTTTTAATTCTTAATTTATCTGCTCTGGTAATCAGCCGCCTGCGGCAAAAGAAGCCATAATCAACACTGAAAGTAAAATCCCAGGGGTCAGTAGCGTCACTAGCATTAAAAAGTCATGGGTATTCATGAATTATTACCCTCAAGAGTGTCTGTTTTCTGATTGCAGTCATTGTTATGGTAGACTAATAAGCACCAACTTGTAGCGTTTCTTTGTGAAGATGCGATCGCTCTTTTTGACTAGAACGTCTAAGCTGACCAAGCCCGCAACGGGAGCGGGAATAGGGAACAGGGAACAGGGAACAGAAAAGAATTAGCCCCAAAGATCAAGGGTACTTGCATCATAATTTGTTTATGAAAAAAATAAAAAGATTTTTTTCGAGACGCATAGCGCTTTGAAATTAGGATTGAGCTTTAAATCCCCATGGTATGCGT
>CAZZYE010001155.1:0-2745 GCA_964658145.1 uncultured Stigonema sp. | reverse complement strand
GATATCTTGACGTTGCATGCAACGTCAAGATACGTGTAAAATCTTCACCAACAATCCTTAACAGCAACCGTATTAACCTACGAAGCTAATTCATGTCCGACAGCCGAAGAATTATTCTTGAACGTCCTAGGCAATTCTACCCCAAGCATCACTGCTCTGGTTGCCATGAACACTGACACAGCCAACCACAAAATATGATTACTGTGAAAATGCCATGCGGATACAGCCAGGGGCGCAAATCCCAAGAAAGTGCCGATTAAGGCAGCATTGCGGATGGTATGCCCTTGTGCTAAGCCCGCAAAGTACCCCTCTAGACTAAAAGTAATTGCAGCACATCCCAAGACGAGGAATAACCAAGGAACATAAATTTTAATTGCCTCTATGACTTCGGCGTGGTTAGTGAATAGCCCAAATACAGTCCCAGGAAACACCGAAAACATTCCGGCTAAAGTAAGTCCCAGCAGCAGACTACTTCCTACCGCAGTCTGCAATAAAGGCAACAACTGATGGTTTGCTTCTTGACCTTTAAAGTTGCCGCCCAAGGACGCCGTGGCGAATCCGACACCTTGAAAAATGGATGTACTCAGCATTACTATCTCTACGAGTAAGGCGTTTTCCGTCAGGACAGTTGTCCCCATTGCAGCACTGAGGTTAGTGAAAATTGCCCACGTGGATGCAGTGGCTAAAGCCCTGACAAATAGATTTCCATTCAAAGTAAAAGTGGTTTGAAAAGCTGGTAAGTCCCAAAGCTTTCTGGCTACTGGGACTACTTCTTTCCAAGAAATTTGCAGGCTGACCAAAATCAGACCCACCAACAACATCAGATATCGGCTA
Source organism: uncultured Stigonema sp. (assembly GCA_964658145.1). Classification (GTDB taxonomy): domain Bacteria; phylum Cyanobacteriota; class Cyanobacteriia; order Cyanobacteriales; family Nostocaceae; genus Stigonema. The sequence continues at coordinate 1,911 of CAZZYE010001155.1, read as the reverse complement.
ACAGCCATAGAAAGTCCAGCCCCCGTGCTCGCCCAGTCCCAGTGGATAATCAACAGGTAGTCCAGTGTAATATTAACGATGGTACCAACCACCGTTAACAGCAACACAAAGCCACTCATCTCCTGTCCGAGAAACCAACCAATCAGTACGAAATTGAGTAAAACGGCAGGTACTCCCCAAATGCGGACGTTGAAATAAGCAATCCCAGAAGCTTTGACCTCTGGGGCGGCACTCAATAAGGCAAATCCCAGTTCTTGTAAAGGGTAATGCAAGCTCAAGATCAGGATACCTAGCCCTAACGCGATTAAGCCATTCCGCAGTCCCACCAGCAGCAACGCTTCTCGGTCATCTCCTCCGACAGCTATTGCTGTCATAGCAGTGGTTGCCAACCGTAAAAAGCCCAAACCATTGTAGATGTAGTCAAACAAAATGCTAGCTAGAGCAACTCCAGCTAAATGACGGATTTCTGTTAAATGACCCAAAAAAGCTACACTCAGCAAACCAGCTAGCGGCACTACAATATTGGAGAGAATATTGATGATCGCCAGTCGGTAAAAGCGAGGGAGAAAGTCATACTGGTTCGGATGCGTCAGATTCATGGATTAACCCAAGTTAGCGGTTACAACAATATTTGTCGTGGATGGGGATGACTGAGAAAATCATGATGGGAAATATCCCAGCCATATGCTCCTACATATTTAAATATGAGTACATCTCCAATTCGGACGGAGTCTACCAAAACGTCTCTAGCTAATACGTCGTTAGGCGTACATAATTCTCCCGCCACGGTTACAAGAGCTTCTCGTAATTCTGTACGCGGTGTAAATACCGATTCTTCTTCCAGATGTAAAACACTAAAAGGATGACTGTGTTTCCAAGCCGCTGGCAGACGAAAATGATGTGTTCCCCCCCGAACGATGATAAACCATTGACCATGATTTTTTTTAATATCTAGTACTTCCACAGCATAATATCCACACGCAGCAACTAGATATCTTCCGCATTCAAAATAGATTGGGGGTAAATTTTCGTAATTTGACAACACTTGCCCCAACCTATCTGTAAAAGAATTCCATGCAAACTGTCGATCAATTTCCAGATAATTTATTCCTATGCCTCCTCCAACGTTGATACAAGAAAGTGGCAACCGATATTGTCGTGCCCAGTTTAAAGATTTTTTAATACATAAACGAATAAATTCAATATGTGCATCAGAATCAAGGTTATTAGACATAGAATGAAAATGAAAACCTTGTAATGCTAGAAACAAAGATGTTTTTGTTGTTTCAATAACCTGACATACTTCAACTTCATCAATACCAAATTGAGTAGCTACCCCTGCCATTTGCATTTTTCCACTAGGAAGAGGTTCGCGTAAATTGACTCTGAGCAGTATGGGTACAACTTTACCCAATTGCTGAGCGATCCGCTCCAATCTCATGATTTCATGTAAACTTTCAACATTGATGAACTCTACTCCCTGACGAACAGCTTCTTTCAACTCCGCATTTGTTTTTCCAGGTCCTCCAAATAGAAATGGCTGATCGGATACTGCTTTCACTTTTTCAATCTCACCAGCAGAAGCCACTTCAAAACCATCGACAATCGGAGCTAATGTTTCTAAAATCGCCTGATCCGAGTTAGCTTTTACAGCATAATACATTTTGCATTGTGGAGTCAGAGTAGATACCACTTGGGTTACATGCTCTTTCAAAGAAGATAGATCGTAAATATAAGCACAAATGGGTTCTTCCCCTTCTGACTGTTTCAATGCCAATATTGATTTCTCTATTTCTCTCAATTTTTCATTTCCCAAACAATAGCTTAACTCAGATATTGCACCTTCGATAGGGAGGGTAAGGTGGGCAGTGCCCACCCTACGATCGGCACAAGTTAGACAATTAGCAATTA
>CAZZYE010001154.1:0-2753 GCA_964658145.1 uncultured Stigonema sp. | reverse complement strand
CGAAGGATACACTCGGCTAGCTTAAACGTAAGCATTCAGCCGTCAGCCCTTCGGGTTCGCCATAAAGCTTGGTGCAGTCGCCTACAGAGGGAAACCCTCCTCATGCGCGCTGCTTCACCAGTTGCCTGCGGAGGGTTTCCCTCATAAGCGCACTGGACTCACCATCAGCAAGAGCGCTCTTTTTGACTTGTAAGAACTTTCTTGTGTTACACAAGTTAACAAATTCCGCTTATAGCTGAATGCTTACGCTTAAACAGCCAATAGCCGTCAAAAATTCGTGTAATCAAAGAAATTTATCTAACATACGTCTGTATCATCAGCTACGTTTTTAGATGCGCTTACCCTGCTTCTACCGGGGTTCAACTAAACTGCCAATAGTATTACTTAAAATTACCTTTGTTGTGGCGATCGCTTGCTCAAAACCTTTAACAACATAAACATTTTCTGGCGATATTTTCTGGAAGAAAAGCTTGCTTTCTTCGTCGTCACTCAACAAAATAACTTTCTTATTTCCTTTCAAAGCTAAGGCAATTTCTGACGCCGTACCTGCACCCATACCACAAGCAATCACCACATCAGAGGAGAGAACATTAATATTATTTCTAGCATTTCCCATGTCAGTGAAAATAGCAATATCAACTGCCTCAGAAATACCATTATTATTATCATCGGGAAGAATGCCAATAGTCAGCCCGTTTGCAGATTTTGCACCCTGACTTGCTGCATCCATCACCCCAGCATTCCTACCGCCAGTCAGCAATACCCATCCATGCTGGGCGACAAGTTTCCCTAGTTCATAAGCGTTTTCTAAATCATTTGCGGTAGCATTTTCTCCCGGTCCCATCACCCCAATGATGATTTTTCTCATAAATTTCAAATTGTAACCGCTGATAAACGCAGATAGACGCAGATAGAACAGAAAATCATCTGCGTTGAGGGTGGTTCAAAATTCTCTTACCATGCTTCAGTCCAATAAACAATTTCGGATGCTGATTTATCAATCGCTACTCCATAGCTATCTCCATGATTCCACCTGAAGTCACGGCTTCCCCTGTCGTGTGCATCTAATACTAATATTTCATAGCTGGGTGGAAAGGAGTCTTCTTTGGAGTCACCAGTATAAAAGAAAGTTGTCGGCACACCGTTGGGTAGGTTCGCGTGGTCGTTTGTGTTACCACCTCTATATTTATGTCGAGAAATCTCACTGTACTGTGAAAGTAATTTTTTGATTTTTTCTGGTGGCTGTTTCAGTCTAATTTGAAAAAAACTATCTCCTTGCGAAGAAGCTGGAGAATAAGCAATATGTACGCCTAATGCATCAGGGGGAATATCTGTGGGGAAATGTTTTACTTGTGTTTGATTAGACCAAAGATGATTACGAATTTCTCCATACTGTGAAGTATCAGCTATCGTCTGGTTTTCCCCTATGCTGCTAAAGGCTTTTCTCAGGAAAAAACCTCCGCCAATAATACTAAAACTGCCAAAAAACAATAAAACTATAGTAACAATTTTAACAATCTGCGCTCGTTTCATCGAAGTGTGAGCATCTAAGTTTTATAGGTATATACCTAATTATTAGCTGAGAAGCGTAGAATTTCGGAGCAAGCGCTAGATATATTTACAGAAAATTCAGTATAAACTCGGTTGTGTGAAGAAAATAATTTATTTGTAGAGACGCGATATATCGCGTCTCTCCTTTGATCAAAACTAGTACAGCAGGCGCCCAAATAAAGCAATCATTAAAGGAATAGCGCGAAAAGCTGATCATGTAAGCTTTTCTAATTTTTAGATTGCTTCGCTTCGCTCGCAACGCTACGCGATTTTTAATTTTTAGTTCCGCTTCGGCGGTACTAGAAACTCCCAGCAATCATCCCAGCAAGTAGGATAAAACCAATCCACATATTTTGCCGGAACATCTCACTGTAAACAGAGTTAGGCAAGTCTTGTTGTCTTAAGCGAATGTACTGCCAAACCCAAGCGATGGTAGCAAGTGCAAGGCTGATCCAATAGGAGGAGTGAAGCTGGATGACAACGCCTAGCCAACCGAGTAAAAAGACAGTACCTGCAAAGAAAATTCCAATAGCAACAGGCGCGTAATTACCAAAAAATAGGGCGCTGGAATTAACACCAACGAGCCGATCGTCATCACGATCGCTCATAGCGTAAACAGTATCAAATGCCAATGTCCAAAGTACAGTCGCGCCCCAAAGCAGCCAAGTGGGCTGTTCAAGGTTTTGCGTCACTGCACTCCAGCTAATCAACACGCCAAAACCCCAAGCTATTGAAAGCATTAGCTGTGGTACAGGAAACACTCGCTTTGCACCTGGGTAAAGTATAATGACTGGCACTGCTGCCACACACAACCAGAATGAAAGTGGGTTAAGATAGAAAGCAAGAATCGCAGCACATACAGTCGCTACGATCGCCACAACAATACCAACTTTCACAGAAAGTGCCCGAGAAGCGAGGGGGCGATCGCGTGTTCTTTCCACTAATGGATCAATATCTCTATCCCACAAATCGTTGACAACACACCCAGCAGCACTTGTGGCAAGAGTTCCTAAAATGATGACGCCAACCAATGGTAGAGGAGGTTTTCCTGAAGCTGCTAAAAAGACAGCCCAAAGAGCCGGAATCATCAGAATTAACCGTCCTTCAGGTTTATGCCACCTTAAAAGCCGGATAATTATCAGCCACATGGGATATTGGTTGCGTTCTGGGGTGATATGCATAGTCATTTACAATTATTTATA
>CAZZYE010001153.1:0-2760 GCA_964658145.1 uncultured Stigonema sp. | reverse complement strand
TTCGAGAAAAAGAAAACTCACAAACAAACGACATCACCGCTAGTTCCCAGTTTGGAATAAACGGTACTGTGCAAGTCAACACGCTCGGTATTGACCCAACTCAAGGCTGAGTTAACTTGCCAGTCATACTAGTTGACACTAAAGTAGCACAGGGCTGTTATGCAGGTGGCACTCAAGCTCAAAGCGAATTTATTGTCACCGGACGCGGCGGCTTACCCCCTAACCCAGGAGAACCCCTCAGCACTGATGCAGTTTCTGTAAATTTAGTTACACTTGAAAACCAAGAAGCACCACGCCAGGAGCGCAATAGAGCTACTCAGTCGCAAAGTCACACAACAGAGCATCCACACAAATCCAGTTCTGTCAATCCCCCAACTGAAATTGTGGAAGCCCAAGGCTGGATAGTTGATAAAAATGGTGATGTGGAACTGGTTGCGTTTGCACCAACTGCTACTCCCCACAATCCAAGGTTCAACCCTACATCTTGTCAGCTTGAGCGCAAATAGGGGTAAGGCTAGAGAAGCTGCCATGAGATGCCAAGTCTCTCTACTAAGTTCCGAATTTTATATTGGAATTGGAACTTTTACCTTTTTCTTCTGTTGAATAGGGTTTGAAACTATGCTTTCCCAATCTCGACCACCGAAAATGTTCCGACACTAATGAAACCCGGAACTACATAAACTTTTGTGTCTAGGGTCAGATAACGGCTAAAAGCTAGTTCTATCAATATTTTCAGATACTTGGCACAAGGTGACAGTTTCTCTAGCTTTACGCCAGGTTTGAGCGATTAGTATTGCAGGTCGCTAGTTCTAACGATCACCTACAGAGGATTGATCGCACACCAAAAATTGACACAGGGGCTTTTCTGACGATCACCCCCCCTGAACGGATACCGCTAATGTAAGTGGCACTATTTCGGGCTGGCAAGGCAGAGGTTGTGATACAGGACGCGCAAGCCTATCAAACCCTTCTTAACCGACTTGATTATCTGGAAACGATTCAGGCGATAGAGCGGGGCTTACAGGACGTGAAAGACGGTAAAACCATTCCTTTGGGGGATTTTGAAACAGCGATGCGGAACAAACATGGCATTTCAGGTTGAACTCTCCGCACACGCCACCCAGGATATTGAAGAACACTATGTATGGATACAGGAACGCAGCCCTGCCGCCGCTGAAAGATGGTTTAACGGCATCATGGTTGCAATTCATACCCTTAAGGATTTCCCGGAGCGTTGTTCAATAATACCGGAACAGGACAGTTTTACCCAGGAAATACGACATTTGATCTATCAGAAACACCGTATTATTTTCATAGTTCAGGATACCCTAGTGTATATCCTGGCAGTGCGCCATACTGCCAAAAAGCCTTTAGAAAATGAGGATTTGAAAGAGGTTTTAGAGAATTGAGATTCTTTCCTATTTATTTCCTCATATTTCCGGCTTCAGATCTTATTTACGGCAAAACTGTCGCTTACTCTACATAGCCCCCTTGTTCGACTATGAAATTTGGCAAGTTTTTTAGCACGGGTGTTGATCGGGAGCTAAATTTTTCAGTGCAGCGATCGCATGCAGTCTCACCTGTGCATCTTCATCTGCCAACATTGCGCTCAATGGTTCCAATGCCTGACTACTGCCAAGCTGACCCAAAGACAAGGCTAGAGCGCTTCTCGTTGAGGCGATCTCAACTGCTGGGTGTTGGGATCGCAACATTGAGAGCAAGATTTCTGCTGCTTTGTCGGTTAACGTCGGACAGTTGACTCGCCCTAGAACCGTAACAATTTCTTGCCACAATGTCTTTGATTGCACTTGATTAAGTGCTTGTTGCAGAAACTCCAAACCCGATAGTGTTTCCACCCAAACCAAAGCGCGGATGGTTTCTAGTTGTAGACTCAGTGGTATATTAGGCGAAATTAGCACCTGAAATAAGTGGTAAGCAGCAGTGTCACTACGCATCCTCGAAAGGGCAATCGCCGCCGCACAACTAACGTCTTCGTCTTCGTCATAAAGCCGTTGTTGCAGTCTCGTCACCAAATCTAATTCAGAGCATAAGTCGGGGCGATAACCCAAGCCAAGCACTGCTTCGCGCCTGACGATCGCAGTTACATCACGCAAAGCATTCAAAAGCACTGGTGGTATGCGTTCATCATGAAAGCTGCCTAAAGCTTCAATCGCTGCGACGCGGACAGCAATTTGTGGGTCTTTCACCACACTCAACAGAGGTAGAATGGTTTCTCTATGCCGAATGTAGGAGAGCGATCGCACAGCTAACAACCGTGTATCTTGATTTCTTAGGAGTTCCGTTAGGGCGGAAATAGCAACAGGACCTATTTGTCCCAGTGCTCCTGCTGCCATTGCCCTGAGTTCTTCATTATTGTTAGTTTTAAGTAATTCCACTAAAGGCGCGATCGCATTTGAGTTTTTCATGTCACCCAAAATCCGCGCTGCAAAACAAAGCAATTCTTCGTCTGCATCTTCATGCTCCAAAATATCAATTAGTGGACCGATAGCGGATTTTCCCAGGCTGCTAAACACCTTGGCTATTTCCCAGCGTTGCTGAAAATCCCCAATCGTTAAAATTGAAAGTGCTAATTCCAGCACATTTTCTCGAATTTTATCTATTTCTGAATGTTCTAAGTCCTCAAGCAAAATCAACTGTTGTAGGCATTGAATCAGCGATGACCAGTCAGCTGCATCATGTGCCGCTTGCGCCTGCACTAAAAGCTTGTTAATGTTATTCACTGTTAGTTGTTGGTTGTTA
>CAZZYE010001152.1:0-2761 GCA_964658145.1 uncultured Stigonema sp. | reverse complement strand
CCCACCCTACTTAAAATTTTTCATGAATGATTTAGGATTGCTGTAGAAAGAATGCAATTTATAACTTTAGGAGGAGGCAGCAAATTATCGTTATCTACTTTTTGCTCTAAGACACAACGACTAAAGTAAAGAGCCAAAAAATTGACACATCTATCAAAAAATTGTTCATGTGTCGTTATGTAACAGTTAGTACAATAAGGGGATACCAAGTGGTATTCGGTTACAAAATTTGACAGAGGAATATTGACAGTTAATATTCCTCTGTTAACTCTGAGCAATCAAACCTCATTAATGGTCTGAATACAACTTAGTAAGAAAAGAAGCTTTTCTAGTTACTGTCTTCCCCAGAAAAACATTCTTATTTAGATTGACAACAGCAACAAAACCTGCATAAAGACAATTTCGACTGACTAGGCTTTGCTGCTAAAAATTAGATTTTAGTAGCACCGCAAAAATTACTATAGTATGTTTAAAAATCCACAGTCATTAGCCCAAAGTCGAAATTTTGAATAATAAGTGTATAAACGTGATTAATCGGGTTCCTACTGACTAATAACTAATGATTACTCCAGAAAGATTGCCCATGAGTGTTGATTCCCACTCCTACACAACCCTAGGCGGTGTTCATGTATCTCGCTCCATCACTCAAGTTCAGATGGACACTGCCTTGGATGAGATTTTATTTTACCTTGATTCTCAACGTGGAGGTTTGCTCAAGAGCAGCTATGAATATCCAGGACGATATAAAAGATGGGCGATCGGGTTTATTAATCCACCACTGGAACTCAAAACACGAGACAACTCTTTCACGCTGACAGCACTGAACGACCGGGGCAAAGTACTAATTCCAGTGCTTTTAAAGCGTCTGTCCGCACATGACCAACTTGAGGAAATCACCTTAGATAAAAATTATATTACTGGCTTAGTTAAACCTGCAATACAACAGTTTACAGAAGAAGAGCGCAGCAAGCAACCTTCAGCTTTTACGGTAATCCGCGATATTTTACATACTTTCTCTAGTAATGAAGATGAGCATCTAGGATTGTATGGTGCTTTCGCTTACGACTTGGTGTTCCAGTTTGAGCCAATTACTAAGCGCCTGTCTCGTCCTGCAGATCAGCGGGACTTGGTGTTGTACTTGCCTGATGAACTGATAGTTGTTGACTACTACCTGCAACGCGCTTTTCGTGTGCAATATGAATTTGAAACAACATATGGCAGCACGAATAATCTCCCGAGATCAGGTGAATCAGTAGATTATCGAGGAGAGCGTCGTGTCCCGGCTCAAACTGCTGACCATGAAACAGGTGAGTATGCAACGCTTGTGGAGGTAGCACTAGATTACTTCCGTCGGGGGGACTTATTTGAAGTTGTTCCGAGTCAAAACTTTTTTACAGCAACTGAAGAGCCACCTAGTAAACTATTCCAAACCTTACAGAAAATTAATCCCAGTCCCTATGGATTTATTTTTAATCTCGGTGGAGAGTACCTGATTGGTGCATCTCCGGAAATGTTTGTGCGGGTGGAAGGTAGGCGTGTAGAAACCTGTCCGATTAGTGGCACTATAACCCGGGGACAGGATGCTCTAGATGATGCCGAGCAAATTCGTGCTTTGCTTAATTCTGGTAAAGAAGAAGCTGAGTTGACAATGTGTACTGATGTGGACCGCAATGACAAATCACGGATTTGTGAGCCGGGATCGGTACAAGTCATTGGTCGTCGCCAAATAGAATTATACAGTCACCTGATCCATACAGTGGATCATGTCGAGGGTTTATTACGACCAGAGTTTGATGCCTTGGATGCGTTTCTTACCCATACTTGGGCAGTCACAGTAACCGGTGCACCCAAACGGTCAGCAATGCAATTTATCGAACAGCACGAGCGTAGTGCCAGACGTTGGTATGGCGGAGCAGTTGGCTACTTAAGCTTTAACGGTGATTTCAATACCGGATTGATCTTACGGACGATTCGGTTACAACACTCAATCGCTGAAGTGCGAGTTGGTGCGACGATCCTTTATGACTCTATACCAAAAGCCGAAGAACAAGAGACGATGACTAAGGCGGCGGCTTTGTTTGAAACAATTCGCAGTGCTAAGCAAACAGGGGCGAAATCTGACGAGTGCAGACCAACAAAATTAAGTGCATGCATTCCAAATGTCGAACCTGGTAAGCGCGTCTTACTCATTGATTATGAAGACTCATTTGTTCACACATTAGCCAATTACATCCGCTCCTCTGGTGCGATCGTCAAAACTCTACGTCATGGCTTCTCGGAATCGCTGTTTGACACAGAACGCCCTGATTTAGTTGTCTTGTCTCCTGGTCCTGGTAGACCTACTGATTTTCGGGTTCCAGAAACCGTACTCGCCTGTATCCGTCGCCAAATCCCACTTTTTGGAGTCTGTTTGGGACTGCAAGGTATTGTTGAAGGTTTGGGCGGAGAGCTAGGTGTTCTCCACTATCCTCAACACGGCAAATCATCGCGAATTTCTGTCACCGACCCCAATTCAGTGCTGTTCAAGGGCTTACCGCAAACAATAGCAGTGGGTAGATACCATTCGTTGTTTGCCCTGCCAGAAAAAATGCCCCCCGACCTGAAGGTGACAGCGATTTCAGATGATGATGTAATTATGGCTATTGAGCATCAAACACGAGCAGTCGCTGCCGTGCAGTTTCATCCAGAATCCATCATGACCCTAGCAGGAGAAGTTGGTCTGGCGCTCATTAAAAACGTAGTATATAATTACACTCAAACT
>CAZZYE010001151.1:0-2768 GCA_964658145.1 uncultured Stigonema sp. | reverse complement strand
TGCTAATTGCTAATTGCTAATTGTCTTTTATACTATTAGCCATTAGCCATTAGCAGTTCTAACCATTTTATTATTTGTTCAGGCAACTCTCTTTTACTTCTACTACTTGTATCAATACAAACGTGCCTAGTAATTGTCTTAGCAACCATTACCTCAGTAACCATAACTTCATAAATAATTTCAAACCTATCACCACTTAACTGTTGAGGCATTAACCTAATAAGCAAATTGTCTCCACAAAACATTGGTCGAAAGAAATCCACACTAGCATGAACAATCGGAAAAGCTACACATGGATTAGTAAAAAAGTCTTTAAGATTAATACCTGATGCTCTTAGAGATTCTTCATAAGCTTCATGACAAATAGCCAAGACATTGGCAAAGTAAACCACTCCAGCAGCATCAGTATCTTGAAATCGAATGATGCGGTTATAAGTAAAGGGCATATGGAAAAATTAAAAATTAAAAATTATAACGGTAAGCTTTTATCTTGCGATAGTTTATTATTTTACCGCAATTACAAGTATTAAGTCATTTATAAAATAAAAATCAAATTATCGTGACGTATTTGCTACGTATAAAGCTAGTTTGGGCTACATTTTAGGCTCTAATTTTTGTTCAAGTCTCACTAGGAAATTGAGAACTGCTATATTTGCTGACTTAACCAATGGCGGAAGCAGGAATGATCAAGACTGTAAAAGGTTTCTCCTCTTCCTTCTTGCTGTAAGAACTCCAGCCAATTTTCTAGCACTTCCTCTACTTCGTATTCATCTTCATTAATCAATTGAGCGATCGCTATCTTGCTTTCTGGATAATGGCGAGCGAAAATGGCATAGGACTTAAGCATTGACAGAAATTATTAAATATGTAATGCGGCTTTTCAGCACTTCGGATGGTGGGCAGTGGCTTAAAGGATATGCTTAATTTTAAAGGGCACTGCCCACCCTACACTTGAATTTAACGTTTGAACACGTTAAGTTGAAAATACAGGCAAGGGTCTATTTGTACAGTACGTAAGTTCTAGCATGTTAAAATAAACTTAGTATTTTTCAACAAGACAGAACTAAGATGACAGGAGTCATTACACTATTACCTATTGAAATCCCCAAAGACAAAATCGCTGAACTGTGCCTGCGTTATCACATTCGCAAGCTTTCCCTCTTTGGTTCCATCCTGCGCGATGATTTCCGCCCTGACAGCGACATTGATATTTTGGTTGAGTTTGAACCTGGATACACCCCAGGCTTTGCGTTCATTAACATCCAAGATGAACTCTCCCAGCTTTTGGGGCGATTGGTTGACCTCAACACACCTCAAGATATCAGCCGCTACTTCCGCGATCGCGTACTAGCAGAAGCCCAAGTGCAGTATGTCAAAAACGGATGATGTACGCCTGCGTCACATGCTGGATGCGGCAAATCAGGCAATTGTATTTACTCAGGGGCGTAGTCGCGCTGACAACGAATAATTAATTTCTGGAGAGGTCTTTTGGGTGGGAAAGGAGTAAATGTTTAACAGTTTATTCTGTTTAACGGGTAGTATATATCTTCAGAACTGGGATTGAGGTAGGGACGCTGCAAATCAATGCCCAGTTGTGTAAAATGTTGGCAGATGGTACTCATCCGTTCTTCAGGCGAATTTTTGTCTTTTTGCCAAGCCGACAACAAAGCATAAGCGACAATTTGGCAACGGTTCATCCCAAAACTTTCCGTAAGCGCAAATTTTTGCCTTGGTTCTTCAGCTAAACTCAACCCAGGTGCCAAAAACTTAGTGAACAAGGGGACTTCCCTTTGGAAATATGATTGATGCTTTGCATATACATCTTGAAGGACTTGTCGCACTGCTGGATAGTCGTTGCGTTCAAAGTAGAGTATCCCTGAGTCATAACGTCCATATGCAGATCGATTGTATGGAACCTGAAAACTAAAGGGAATAGCCGCAGCGTTTAGTTGCAGTGTCAGGCTGTCCATCAGGGCGATCGCACCATACGGAGTTAAGTTAAAGTAGACTCGCCCTACACCCAAATCAGCATCTGGGTAACCAGGCTGTTCCTGACTAGCATTACTAACTGCAATGTAAAAGCTGTTTTGCAGTCGATTTTTAGGCATCCAAATAGCAACAAACTCACCAGCCTTAGCAGATTTTCTCGTCGGTTCTAGATGACCAGATCGCTCAACGTACAATGTCAAACCACCTTTTGTCACTGCTATAGTACCATCAGGTTCCTGCCGCAACACCTGCCAACCAGGGTCAAAGTAACCTGTACCGTGATTACTAGCATGCAGGAGATCGTAAAATTGCCAATCAATTCCTAAGGAAGAATTGTTTTCTAAATTTTGGTATGGCATGAAGTTGGCAGTATCTGCATTGACTGCCAAGGTGGTTTGTAAGGAGCCATTATAATAAATACCGTGGAGGAAATTTCGCAGTAGCACGATGAGATATTTATGCTGCAAAGCCGCCGGAGTTTGCTGAAATTGGTCTGCTACTTGAGTTGGCAGTGCAAACGGTTGATAATTAGGATGCCGAATGCAAAAATTTTGCTCGATTTGTATATTGCTGGCAATGTCGAAAAGAGAATTTAGCAGTTGATTGATCGCAGTAGTTAGCATTATTAGGATTTAATTAATAGGTAATAGGTAATGGGTAATGCAATACGGTTCGGTTAACCCTAGAAGATCCCCCCAACCCCCCTTTTTAAGGGGGGCTATGCCTCTTTAAACCCCCTTTTTAAGGGGGTCGCCGCAGGCGGGGGGATCAGCAGCTTG
>CAZZYE010001150.1:0-2769 GCA_964658145.1 uncultured Stigonema sp. | reverse complement strand
CAATACCGTTCGGGCAGAGGTCTTGGGCAGAGATCCTGGGCTTTTGAAGCAGGGGAGGAAAAAAGTTGATGAAAAGCTGTTCAAATCCAAGAACTGCAACTTTACGGGGAACTGCTCCCCTGCTTATCCGAACCGATCGCCACTCAAAAAAGCACCCTCATGTTGACTTGCAAAAACACAACAGCCAAGAAAGCAGCAGATTACTTCAAGCACGACTATCAACAAGAGAGATCGAGATGGTTTGGCAAGGGGGCGGCGGCACTTGGATTATCAGGCGCAGTTAATGATGAGCAAGTTTTTTCAAATGTAGTTAGTGGGCGCTCACCTGACGGTCAAAAGCAACTTAGCGCGCGCTCCGTTCAAGAGTCTGACCGCAGGGCGGCACTTGACTGCACCTTTTCGGCACCCAAAAGCGTGAGTGTTCAAGCTTTGGTTGGAGGTGATGAGCGCTTAATTGCTGCTCATCAGCGATCGGTAGAGAAAACTTTAGCTTTGATTGAGTCGCGCTACAGCAGTACCAGGGTAATGACTAAAAATGAAACAAAGACGGTGCAAACTGGCAATTTAATCGCAGCGCAATTCGATCATATTGAAAGCAGGGAGTTAGATCCCCACCTGCACACCCACGCTCTCATCATGAATTTGACTGAGCTACGAGATGGAGAGTGGTATAGCCGAAAAAATGATGAAATCTACGCCAATAAGAAATTATTGGGAATGGCATACCAGGGCTTTCTAAGAACAGAGGTGCAAAAACTAGGGTATGAGGTGGAACTCCGAAAACATGGGCAATTTGAAATTAAAGGTTTTAATTCAAAAGACTTAGTGGAGTTCTCAAAGCGTCGGCAGCAGATTTTGAGTGCTGTTGGAGCGGGTGCTAGTTGGGAGCAACGCGAAAAAGCTTGGACGATTTCCCGTAAATACAAAAAACATGTCTCTCCAGAAGAATTAAAACTTAAGTGGAGAGAAGAGGCAGCAGCGTTAGAGATGACATTTGTAACAGCAAACACAAATGTAGACTATCGTCCGGCAATTATTGAGCCAAAAATTCTGGATGACGCTGTAGCACACGCAAGCGAGAGGAATGTCGCCTTCTCGCTTGAGGAACTAGAATGTTTTATGCTGAACCTTGGTCTAGCTGCTGAAGTTACCGAGATTGAGCCATTGCTTAAGGAATGCCCAGATTTAATCGCCATCCCAGGAGAGGATCGTCGCTACACCACAGGAGCGGCATTGCTTAGAGAGGCTCACACCAGGCAAATAATGATTGAAGGGCAAGGCAAGGAAACCGCTCTAGCCCACCCGGAAGTGGTTGCACATCTGCTAGAAAATACGAAGTTAAATTCAGGTCAGCGCCAAGCCGTGGAACTTGCAGCTACGACCAACGATCAATTTATTGCTTGGCAGGGTGTGGCGGGGGCAGGTAAAACTTATGCACTCAAAGAGTTAAAAGCTATTGCATCTGGCACTCACACTATTATTGCGTTTGCGCCAAGCGCTCAGGCAGCTAAAGTTCTAGGTGAAGAATTGGGTGTTGTTGCCCAAACAGTTGCACGATTATTGGTTTGTGAAGCACCCCAGGAAATTGAGACGTTGCAAATTTGGATTGTAGATGAAGCTGGACTACTTAGTGCTGATGCGGCACTGCAGCTTTTAGAAAGAGCAACTCTTGAACAAGCTAGGGTGATCCTCGTGGGGGACACTAGGCAATTGTCAGCAGTCGAGGCAGGCAACCCATTCAAGTCCTTGCAGCAAGCGGGAATGAAAACCGCGCACCTTAATGAATCCTTGCGGCAAAAATTGCCAGAATTGAAACTAGCAGTAGATCTAATTGCAGACGGAAGAACAGAAGAAGGATTCGCTCGACTTGAAGAAAACGGCAGCATCATTGAAGTACATAATGAGTCTAGAATTCATCAAATTGCTTCGGAGTATATAGCTGCTGCCCCAGAGCTACGTGCTAAAACCCTTGTACTAGCTGGTACAAATGCCGAGCGTCTAGCAATTACTGAAGCTATTCGCGAATTGCTAAAACTTGAGGGGAATTTAGGGGTAAGTGCGAATGTTACACAACTTAAAGCCGGAAACCTGACAACTGTTCAGATGCGCTACACCCACAATTTTGAAATTGGAGATGTAGTCATACCTACATTTGACTACAAGCGTCGAGGGCTAGAGAAAGGAAAGCTTTATAAAGTTGTTGGTACTCGACGAAATCGCCTGGAACTAAAAACAGAGTCTGGAACAACCCTTAATGTAGATACCGAGTTTGATAAAACAGTCTACCGTGAGCAATTTGTTGAAATTGCTGTAGGCGATCGCCTGCGGTGGACAAAGAACGACTTGCAATTGAAAAGACGCAACGGGCAGGAATTTATCGTCACGGGAATCGAGGGTAGTCATGCAACTATTAAATATGATGAAGGCGACCGCGTTGAAAGCATTGATTTAATTCGTGCGCAGCATCTGGATCATGCCTTAGTAAGCACAATCTATAGCAGTCAGGGTAAGACAGCCGAACGAGTGCTAATTGCTGCTGACGGGACCATTGGACAGGAAAGCTTTTATGTTGCCGTCAGTCGGGCGTCGCGAGAACTAAAGCTCTACACAGAGGATAAAAAGAATCTTCTGGATCTAGCACAACACACTCAAGCTAAAGAAAATCCCCTAGAACTACTTATTAAAGAAAAAGTAGAGCAGTCCGGCTCTCATTCAGGGGCGATCTTGAGGCACTTGTGCAGGGGGGCACTTGTGCGAAGGAGCACTTGT
>CAZZYE010001149.1:0-2777 GCA_964658145.1 uncultured Stigonema sp. | reverse complement strand
TTAAGTTACTCCCTTCCCGCTCGAAGAATACCTATTTGAATGAACCGCGAAGACGCGAAGCATGCGAAGAAAGAAGAGAAGAGGATCGGTAATCTTATGGCGGGAAGGGAGTATACTTAGAAGAATGGGCAAGAAAAAATATCTAGGCATGTACGCATGACAGCTAGTATTTATTACTTGTCCGAGGGTTTCTGAATCTTTCTTGTAAGAGAGAAACCTAAATGTTTTAATGGGAATGCTAGGTTTTGTAAGTTGATAATTTTGGTAATTGTAGCAATTTAAAGTCATGAACAACACATTATTTGATAAGATCTTCCGTGACAGCAATGGCGAAATTGTTATAGCTCAGATGCCAAACCTACCGATTATTGTTTGGATAGCAGCTAGTTTACTCAAACTAATTTTTCCAACAGGCGAAATCAATACAGGGTTAGACCTACTGGCTTTTGGCTCTTTATTTACTTGGGCGTGGCTGGAATTATTTCAAGGCGTTAATTATTTTCGCAGAACCCTAGGACTCGTCGTGTTTATTGGTTTGATGGCGTCAAGAACTGTGGGTATTAATGTACTTGGCTTTTAGCTGTGAGAATCATTGATTGATGTGATTGAAGGTGCGGAAAGTTTGTTGAATGCCTTGGGCTAGAGGATGTTTTTGTTGCTGTGCATAAAGGTCAGCAGCTTTACGATAAGCTGACCACATTTCACGGAAGTGTTGAACTTGATCGTCTTGACCTCTGATGTTAAGTAAGACCCAACCTAAATTATGATACGCCTCTGCATAGTCTGGTTTTAAATGAACAGCTTTTGCTAAACATGAGTGTGCTTGCGACCATTGGTTTTGTTTACCAAATAATGTACCTAGACGAAATTGTATAAAGGCATCAGGCGGAAATTTCTGATTGTAAGCTTCATAAGCTTGGATAGCTGCTGGAATATTTTGCAGGTGTTCTTGAGCAATGCCTAAATTGACAAACACCCAGCTAGGAGTTTGTGCTTGACGTTTTGCTTGTTCAAAATTAGGAATAGCATCAGTCCACAAACCAACGAGTGCTTGCTTCCAACCTTTAAATCCCCATGCAAACGCGCTATCAGGTATTTGAGTCGTAAACTCTTGAATACATCTTTCAACATCAGTACCTTTAGTAACTACTGCTCGTTCTAAAGCAATAGTTAGACAAGGATATATCCAGCGTTGCATGTCTTGAGAATTATTAACGTGGGTTTGTTTAGAGTTAGCGATCGCAAGTCTTGCAGCGCGGATAGCTGGTTTCCATTGCTGTTGATTAGCAGCGATCCAGGCTTGTAGTCCTAATGCAAAAGTGGAATTACTATCAAGTTGAAGTGCTTTGGAAACAGCAGTTTCAGCTTGTTCCCAATTACCAGACTTGGCGATCGCCCAAGCGAGATTAGCTTGTATCCAGGACTCGTTTGGGGATAAGTTTGCAGCTTGCTGCAAGTATTTTACTGCTGCTGACCAGTTGGCTTGACGACAGTTAACAAGACCTAAAACTCCATAGCCTCTCCCATCATTTGGTTTGAGTTGAATGGCGATTTTTGCAGCAACTTCTGCTTGCGAGTCATTAATATAAATGTGAACTAGTGCAAGTTCAACCGCTGCGTCACCGTTATTAGGTTCGTTAGCGAGACATTTTTCATAGGCTGAAACGGCTGCTGCTAATTTATGTTGCTCAACTAACTGGCGCGATCGCCTGAGAGTTGGCGAAACCAGCTTACCTTTGAGAGCATCAATTAATTCATCCGCTGTTTGAAAACGGTCCTCAACCTGCATTCGCATTCCTGTTAAAATTATCTTCTCCATTTGCACAGTCAGATGAGGAACTAACTGTCGAGGAGGGATAAGAGTTTCTGAATGAAATCTATCTGTTGCAGCGGCTGGAAGTTGACCAGTCAACAACTCATACATTGAAGCGCATAAAGCATAAAAATCAGTGCTAGACCAACGTTTACTTCGGTAGCTGTACTGTTCCAAAGGTGCATAACCGCATGTTAAAGTGACGCTTACTTCACTTGTTTGACCTGCAATAAACTCTTTAGTTGCACCAAAATCAATTAATATAGCTCTATCTTGGTTATTAATAATAACATTTTCCGGCTTAATATCTCGATGAAGTAAGTTATTAGAATGAACGACTTTTAAAGCTTCTGCTACTTGAATAAAATATTTTTTTACTCTACTTTCTGTCATTCTTCCTTCTTGCTGTAAAATTTTAGCCAAGGATGAACCAGGAATAAATTCCATGATTATATAGGCAGTGTTGTTCTCCTCAAACCATTCATATACTTTAGGAATGTTAGGATGTAAACATTTGGATAAATACTCGGCTTCTAGTTGAAAATTTTTGATTTGTTGTTGCCGAACAACTGGGGTAATAGAATTAGGCCAAGTAACTGTCATTCCCTGCCTAATAGCTTTTTCGGGCCATAACTCTTTAATGGCAACATGGGCTGAGGTTGTCAAATCCATGCCTTTGTATGTAATACCGAAACCGCCTTCTCCAAGAGTGTTTTCGATCCGATATCGCCGCTTTCGGAGTAATGTATCAGATGGCAAATGGTAAGTTGATGAATTTACAGTCACCAGAGGCGTACCACAAGTAATACAACTAATACCGTCAGGATTTTCTGTGAGGCAACTTGGACAGGTGATAAACATTTTTATTTAATGTCTTAAATTAGCAGAATCTTTTAAGAGGATGTTTTAAAAGTGGTGGCTGATGTATCAAAAACTTTAGATCCTCCTAAATCCTCCTTAAAAA
>CAZZYE010001148.1:0-2782 GCA_964658145.1 uncultured Stigonema sp. | reverse complement strand
AATGAGCGAACGTACAGTTATTAGTACATCTGTTCGCGTTGAAAGGGCTGGCAGTACCCACCCTACACCGCTTAAAATTTTTCACAAATGATTTAGGCTTCCTATATTATGCAAGGACCAAATCCAAACGATAAGCATCCAATGAAGGGATTTCCACAAGTCTGCTTCATTAAAAACACTGTATCTAACCCCAACATTATTATTGGTGACTATACCTATTACGATGATCCTGAAGATTCAGAAAACTTTGAGCGCAACGTTTTGTACCACTTCCCTTTCATCGGTGACAAATTAATCATTGGGAAATTTTGCGCTTTGGCTAGAGGCGTAAAGTTTATCATGAATGGTTTATACCATAAGATGTCTGGATTGTCAAGCTATCCGTTTCAAATCTTCGGTAATGGATGGGAAAAAGTGATGCCACAGTCCAATGAGTTGCCATTCAAGGGTGATACAGTCGTTGGTAATGATGTTTGGATCGGTTACGAGTCTGCGATCATGCCGGGTGTAAACATTGGTGATGGAGCGATCGTTGCTGCAAAGTCAGTCGTCGTTAGCAACGTTCCACCCTACACTATTGTGGGAGGTAATCCAGCAAAGCCCATCAAGCAGCGTTTCTCTAACGAGATTATAAATTCACTGCTTGAAATCTCATGGTGGAACTGGAGTATTGAGAAAATCTCGCGCAATCTTGAGAAAATTGTGTCTTGTGATATCGATGCTCTCAGAAATAGTGAATAGGGTGAATATCAAACAGAGGCTAGCTGTAGGTTGAGTTAGCCTTAAAAAATCCAACACCAGCATTGACCAAGTTGTTTCTACTCCTCGTCCTCTTTGTCTTCAAAACTTGCTTCCTCGCATCCCAACCAGAAGAGTAATGCTTTCTCTACATCTCTAACTCTAAAAAAAGTTCTTCAGCATTCCAGACTAAATCCTCATCTGACAAGGGCGGAAAGTCTAAACGAGTAACCCGTTTCAAAATCTCCAAAACAATTTCCAGCCTTTCTGGTTCAGTCAGGCTATCAAAAGTAATCAGAAGTTCTTGTACTGAAGCAGTCATAGCTACTTTCCTCTAATACCTCACAGCATAAGGGTGCATCTTAATATTCTAGCTAGTGTCAGCTTGTGAGTGCGATACACCCGAGGCTTTAAGCGGATGGTCTAGCAACGAGGGTTGTTGAAATAATTGTTCGGTCGCAGCGAAATCATCTTGGACAGACGATCTCAGTACAATTGCTCAATTGTTAATTGTTCACTTTAGTGAAATTTTAGATTTAAAATTTTAAACAGATTTACACCATCAATTGAATCTAAAATCTAAAATTCATGGCTCCAAAATCATAATGGTAGACTTAACACCTAATTCTAGTTTTAGTTTAACGTTGCGCCTAGAGATTCCCAACCGCGTTGGGATGTTAGCTAGCGTCACCAAGGCGATCGCCACCAGTGGCGGTAATTTCGGACAAATTGATTTAATCGACCAAACGCGCCAAGTATCAATTCGGGATATCACCGTCGATGCTGCTAGCACGGAACACGCTGAGATAATTGCGCAAGCGGTAAAAGCCTTGCCAGATATTAAGGTGCTGAATGTCTATGACCGCACCTTCAATTTGCATCGCGGCGGTAAAATCAGTATTGTCAGTAGAATTCCTCTCAAGAGCGTATCCGATTTAGCAATGGCTTACACCCCAGGAGTCGGACGGATTTGTCATGCGATCGCCCAAAACCCGTCAGAAGTTTACAACTTAACTATTAAACAAAATACTGTCGCCATTGTTACCGATGGCAGTGCTATTTTGGGATTGGGTAATCTTGGTCCAGCAGCAGCAATGCCTGTCATGGAGGGTAAAGCGATGCTATTCAAAGAATTTGCTGGCATTGATGCCTTTCCTATCTGCCTTGCCACCCAAGATACCGATCAGATTGTCGAAACCGTCAAAAACATTGCCCCAGTCTTCGGAGGTGTGAATTTGGAGGATATAGCTGCCCCTCGTTGCTTTGAAATTGAAGCAAGACTGCGGCAGGAGTTAGATATCCCCGTTTTTCATGATGACCAACATGGCACAGCAATTGTCACTGTAGCGGCGTTGTTCAACGCTCTAAAGGTGGTACATAAATCAATGGCGGATATCCACATCTTAATTAATGGTGCTGGAGCTGCTGGAATTGCCGTCGCCCGATTACTTCAGAAAGCTGGGGCCCAAAAAATCTGGATGTGTGACTCTAAAGGTATCATTTCTACCAGTCGCACCGACCTTACAGAGGAAAAGCGTGAATTTGCTGTGAAAGCGCAAGGAACTCTAGCCGGTGCAATACCAGGGGTAGATGTATTTATTGGTTTGAGCGCACCAGGAGTATTGACGCTGGAAATGGTACGTTCAATGGCGAAAGACCCAATTGTGTTTGCCATGGCAAATCCGATTCCCGAAATTCAACCAGAATTAGTGAACGAAGATGTTGCTGTGATCGCTACAGGTCGTAGTGACTACCCGAATCAAATTAATAACGTTCTCGCTTTTCCTGGGGTGTTTCGCGGTGCTTTGGATTGTCGGGCAACGACAATTACCACCACAATGTGTCTAGAAGCCGCCAGTGCGATCGCCAGCCTCGTTAAACCTTCAGACCTTGACAGAGAACACATCATTCCTTCTGTGTTTGATGAGCGAGTCGCTACTGCTGTTGCAGGTGCTGTGCAACATGCAGCAAGACTTGAAGGGATCGCTCGTAGTTAGAAGTAAACCAATTAAAATTTAAAAATTAAAAATTAGAAATGTTTTTA
>CAZZYE010001147.1:0-2783 GCA_964658145.1 uncultured Stigonema sp. | reverse complement strand
ATACTTATGTACTAAATGTGGCGATCGCCTTATGCCAGTTGCGTAAGTCCTGACATAGTGACTTTTAGGGTTAGCTAACTCCATTGCCAAGTGTGTTTTACCTGTGGCGCGATCGCCTATGTAAATTATTCCCATATCTCACCCATAATTAATCATCATCGTAAGTCCTAGCTCAATTACTAACTTCTCGAACTCTCAGAACGGAACTCGCTCATATGCTCATCAATGCTTGAACCTAAGTTGGGTGTTTTCCTTTAGGGTTCATAAATTTTCCTGATTTAATCACTTAATATAGTAATAATCTATACAGGTGAAAAATGTCTCAGTCATATTACCTAAAGAGAAATAATTTTCGGTATCGGGGTGCGACATTGAAAAACTACAAGACCACAGAACCGGAAGACAAGAGTGAACGCATCGACAAATGTCGGTAAGGGTCAATACTGCTCGGAAAGAGCGAAAATAAGAAACCCGGTTTCTCGGAGAAACCGGGTTTCTGGCAGTTCGACTATCGTTAACCGACAAGTATTGCGGTAACTCACATCTTGCACCTGACGACTGTAAGTCGCGGCTACACAGACAAAACCCGCCTTCGCGGGTTTCAAACCCTTGATTTTCTGTGAGTCCGCGTAGGCGGACTTAGTTTGTATAGCCGCGAATTCTATTCGTTAGGGATTGGTGCAAGATCTCAGGTAAGGGTTTAGCATACCAAGCCGCCTGTCGGAGCGAAAACTTCTGTGAGTTCTGTAGATGGTGTGCCCCCAGCGCGAGAACAATCGCGAGTTTGGCGCTTTGTCGTTTGAGCTATTGACAAGTCAGCCCATTGCCGCCCTTGTTTCAATAACCGAGTGTGTGTTATAGCTATTTTTCGATGTTGAAGCCATCAACCGAGATGGTGAAAATTCCTTGTCCTTTGTTGGAACGGTATTATACGCTATTCGTACTATCCTGACGTCCGCAAGTCAACTAGGTGGTAATGATATAATGATGCCCCTCTAGGCGATTCTCTAGGGGCATTTAAATAAGTTTTTATTTGCTGCTTAGTAAATGACGCTGATTCGACCATTTTGACGATTTTCAGGTTTAGGCTTTACTATGATTTCTACATCGTTGCCAAGCGCATTCAGAAAATAGAGTAATCTATCAGTTGAAAAACCGGATAGTCTGCCTCGAATTAATGCTGAAATTTTTGGTTGATCAATGCCTAAGATTTCAGCGGCTTGAACCTGTGTCAATTTGCGATCGTTAATAGTTTCACTGATTTTATGTGCTAGTTTAGCTTTCACCAATCTTTCTTCAGGATTAGGCAAACCTAAGTCAGCGAAAATATTTCCGCTGCTAACATGAACGTCATTTTCTTGAGCCATTTTGTTGCTCCTTCTGTTTAGCAGTTTGCTCCAAATAGTCTTTCTGTGCGCTTTTTAACCTCTGTTGAATCAATTTAATATCTTGTTGTGGAGTAGCTATACCATGTTTAGATTTTTTTTGAAATGCATGTAAAAGATAGACAAAGCCTACAAATTTTATAGTGTAAATTGCTCGGTACGTGTCACCGTCAAAATCATCTACAACTTCTAAAACTCCGGCTCCTGAAAAGCCGCTTAAAGGTTTTGCATCTGGATGTTTACCACCATGTTGTGCCAAGTCAAGAGCATAGCCCATTACATCTTGCACATCATCAGGAAACTCTTTCAAGTCATCTAAAGCGCTACTAATCCATCTAAGAGGTTTTTCTTGCTTTTCGCTCATATAATATTCAGTATGCTAAATCTGGCATATTATGTCAATAACTAAATTTTAGTTGTATCAAAAATATTGGGTGGAAACCAGTTTTAGAGCAAAGTAGAATAGGAAAGTTCATTGGTTGGCGATCGCCCAAAGTGCAAGAAACCGGGTTTCTCCGCATTCACGCTCTCCTCCACGGACTGCTATATATCGCAATCAACCCTAAAACAGGAGAACTAATGCCAGAACTTAGCCGTTTTTTTGGAATTATCATCACGATGTACTATAACGACCACCCACCACCACACCAGGGCTATTTCATTCTGCACTTGAGCCTTGAACTGAAGTCGTGGCTAAGAGCTTAAGTCCGTTGAAACCGACGCTCATTCCAGAAATTTCTAGTCGGCTTGAGCCGAATGCGCGCTATTAGCATAGGAATTTATTCCTATGCGGGTGGGTTATGCTTGAAGAATGAAATAGCCCTGACCACCACACTTTCACGTTCGCTACAACCAACAAAAAGCCATTGTCAGTATTGAAACAGTGGAAATTTTAGAAGGTGAACTAACCTCCAGACTTTTTAAACTAGTATCAGAGTGGGCAATTACGCATCAAACTGAACTGATGGAAGACTGGGAAATCGCGGCTAGACAATCAACCTTTAAAGAAAATCTCTCCATTGGAGTAAATCATGTTGAAAGATATCATTGCAGTTGAACCAAGAGAAAACTACCAACTTAACATCCGCTTTGAAGATGGCGTTGAAGGAGTGATTGATATTAGTAAAATTATGAAGGTACAGGCGTTTTTGCCCCTCTGCAAAATCAAGAATACTTTGCTCAGGTTGAAGTAAACCCTGAAATAGGCACAATTCAATGGCAATCAGGAGCCGACCTTGACCCAGATGTTCTCTATGCAGCCATTACCAAACAGCCTATTCCCCAGTATCAGCTAAGTCGCACGGCTTGATATTTCGTCAACCCGAACGCCCATTGCTCAGTTGCCCCTTTAAGGCAACAGTAGAAAAGCGCTAGTACCGCTACGCGGAATTAAAAATT
>CAZZYE010001146.1:0-2787 GCA_964658145.1 uncultured Stigonema sp. | reverse complement strand
TGGAGGAATACGTTACATCCGTTACATCCGTTGCCAGAAATTTAAAGGAATTGTGTATTGAAGTTGGATAATATGACTCCACAAGCTCAATTACGGCTGGAGCAAGTTAGTTTATTTACAAAGCTGAAAACTCAGGGAAAGGAAAACCTGCAAGGATACCCTATATTGCAGGATATTTCTTTTGAGGTACTTGAAGGCGATCGCATTGCCATTGTTGGACCTTCAGGTGCCGGAAAAACCCACTTATTACGCCTTTTGAACCGCTTAAGTGAACCCAGTAGTGGCAAAATATATCTGGAAAATCAGGAGTATCGGCAAATTCCAGTTTTACAGCTACGCGCGACCTTGACACTTGTACCGCAAGAGTCTAGGTTGTTGGGGATGACAGTGAAAGAAGCTTTGGCTTATCCGCTCGTTTTGCGTGGTTTACCTAAACAGACAATTCAGGAACGTGTGAGTTACTGGATGGAACAGTTGCACATTCCGAGTGATTGGTTGGGGCGCATGGAAGTACAACTTTCTGCAGGACAGCGACAACTTGTGGCTCTAGCTCGTGCCTTAGTTATCCAACCGAAAATTTTATTATTAGATGAGCCAACTTCTGCTTTAGATGCCAGTACGGCTTTGCGTCTTTTAGATGTATTAACTCAGCTTGCTCAAAGTCATCAAACGACGATTTTTATGGTAAATCACCAGCTAGATCTAGCCCATTCATTTTGTACACGACTGTTACACTTACAGCAAGGTCGGTTGTTGGCAGATCAAACATCACCTGTAGATTGGGTTAACTTACAAGAAAGTTTAATGCAAGCAAAAGCTCAAGAGGATTTTGGGAGTGGGGAGTGGGGAAGAGACGTTCCGCCGGAACGTCTGTACGGGAATAGGGAATAGGGAAGAATTAGAAATGCAAAATCAAAAAGTCCCAATTTTTAATTTTTAATTTTTAATTCACCACTCCCCACTCCCCATTCCCTACTCCCCATTTGCCACTAAGCGTTGAAAGGGGAATAGCTGAATCTTTCTTTGGCAGCTAAGTTTGTTGGTGACTGGGAAATATTGGTATTTAAAATTTCTATGTTAAACCTGTATCCCACATTGCGGATGGTTTGAATTATGCTGGGTTGCCTAGGATCAAGTTCAACTTTTTTCCGCAACGATAAAACGTGAGTATCTATAGTGCGTGGGTTATCGATGGCGTCTGGCCAAGCGCGACGTAGTAATTCCGACCTAGACAAGGGTACTCCGCCTGCTTGTGCCAAAACATACAGCAAACTAAATTCTTGAGGTGTTAAGTCGATGAACTCCCCTTGAAAGCGAACACGACGTTGTACTAAATCGATTTGTAGAGCGCCATAGTCCAGATATGCTGGTGCAACGGGTGCGCGCTTGCGGCGAATGAGTGCCTCTACCCGTGCCAGAAACTCTTGCATACCAAAAGGTTTACTAAGGTAGTCATCTGCCCCTGCCTTCAAACCTGCCACGATATCAGCTTCATTACTGCGGGCAGATAACATTAACATTAAAGGTTGTTGCTGACGATGCAACCAACGGCAAAAGTCAATGCCATCACCATCAGGCAGATCGGCATCAAGAATTACTAGTGTTGGTTGATGGCTTAAAAACACTTCTCTTGCTTGATAAATGCTTGCTGCTTGATGCACCCGGTAGTCGAGTTGTTGCAAGTGCCAGCCAAGCAACGACCTCAGATGGGGATTTCCCTCAACGATTTCAATACAAACCGAATTCACGGTGACAAGATCCCTTAGTGTGCATGACTTTCAAAGTAACAAAGCCTATGTCTAAGGTTTTGTAACCCTTGTTACCTCATTTGCCTTCTTTTTTACATTTACTCATGCTAAAGCTGCCAATATTTTTAACTTATGCCTTGCCCAAAGCCGAGTTAGTAATCTTCTTAAATTTTTGTTACAGATATTCCAAAATTTTTGTTATAGTTATTCAAAGTGCTTCAGGTTAAATATATTGCTCTTAAACAGGTGTAAATTACCGAATAACTCTGGCGCGTGTCATTCAGATTTACAGTGAAAACGAGTTCTTTATACATAAATTGGTGGTGTCACCCCCCAATACAATTTAGCGCTTAACAGAGATAATCATAACGATAACTTGCGCTCGCGATCGTATTCTCTGTCTTTTAGAATATGATTGACTTAAGTTGTAGATGCTTTTGGGTGATCCCCAAAGGAGAGAGATTTATTTTGATTTGATGTCAAGCTAGGAGTAATACTTCCCATTTCAGCTTGAATAAATTACAATTCTCATTCCAAAGAAATATCTAAAGCATTTATGCTCCAAGACACACAAACCATCCGCTATTACCAAAGACTAACTGACGCCCTCGTCGAGTTATGGAATCGCGGTTATCGTACTGATGATATGCGGATGTATTTGGATGGCTATTTAGCCGCCCTGCGAAATAGTCACGCCATTGAACCTTTTCTGATTCATCGCTTAGAGGAGGAAGTCACTCGCTACTTATACGATGCATCAAACTTTGTAATGACGCAACCACAGCCAGACTACGACTACCGTTAATGCCCTTGACAGAATAATTACTAATTCGTAATTCGTAATTGAAAGTAGTTGCGAATAGACTTCCGCGCTTTGCTCGCAGCCCTTCGCGATTTATTAATGGAAAAAATTTTTTCCTTGTTTCAAGCCCCTGGCGCGACTCCGTCGGGTAAATAATTACGAATTACGAATTATAAATTACTAAAAAAAGGGAACAGGGAACTCTTAACAGGGAACAGGGGAAGAAAAAGGTAGATG
>CAZZYE010001145.1:0-2790 GCA_964658145.1 uncultured Stigonema sp. | reverse complement strand
ATTAGCGATTAGCAATTAGCGATTAACCACTAACCAATCCCTTTGACATCGAGGTTATACTGAAAGCCCTACGTGTGTTGCTTCTGCCTAAGGTTGAGGTTTTATAGAAGATGAGTGAATCGGGGATCGTTTTGTAGGGTTTTGAGCACTTGCTTAATTTCCTGGGTACGGTCTTTTTTGGCAATGAGCGTGACGTTGCGATCGCGCACTATCACCACATCCTCTAACCCAATAGTAACAATGACATCTTCTGGATTGGTAGCGTAAACAATTGCCCCCTGTGTGTCTTGCCCTACGTGGGTAGCTAATTCTACATTGGGATGATCTGATTTTTTCAGTAAACGCTCGATCGCATTCCAATCTCCCAAATCATCCCAGCCAAATTCTACTGGTAAAACATATGCTAGACTCGTCTTTTCCATTAAGGCGTAGTCTATACTCTTTTTAGGTAGTTGGGGGTAAATGTCAGGACCGTGTTTTTCTATAGGTTCAATAATTTCCGGAGCATGGATGTGCAGTTCCTTGAGAACAACGCCAGCCCGAAAAAAGAACATACCGCTATTCCAGCTAAAGCGTCCCGTAGATAGAAAATTTTCTGCCGTTTGACGGTCAGGCTTTTCAGTAAAGCGGTTGACGTGATAAGCTGGCAAGTCATTAAAGCTACCAATTTCTTCACCCTGTTCAATGTAGCCATAGCCAGTTGATGGAAAGGTGGGCTTGATCCCCAGTGTGACAATCGCTGCTGTGTTTGCTGCAAGTTGTGAAGCAGCATTTAATGTGTGTGCAAATGCCTTCTCATCGGCAATCCAGTGGTCAGCGGGGAAAAAGCCTATAAGAGCATCTTCTCCGTAACGCTTTTTTATTTCCAAGCTTGCCCAGGCAACGGCAGCAGCGGTATCCCTTCCCTGTGATTCGATCAGTAAGTTGTCAGATGGTAGTTCAGGCAGTTGTTCTCGAACGCCTTGCGCTATCTGACTAGAAGTTATGACCCACAGGTTTTCCCAACTGTCTGTAAGTGGGATCAGTCGGTCAGCAGTTGCTTGCAGGAGACTTCTAGAACCACCATCAAGAGTTAAAAATTGCTTGGGTCGGTTTTGGCGGCTTAAGGGCCAAAAACGCTCACCTTTACCACCGGCAAGGATTACAGGGAACAAGGATTTAGTCATTGTGTCATAAAGACTTACTGAAGAACACTACAAGTGTACTGTGACCTTTGCCACTAGAAAGATTTGTAGGTTGGATTAACATACGGTTAGGGAGTGGTTGAGTGGGGAGATAGTTGTGGTTAAACAAGTAGAACGCCCGGAAAATCAGGGAACATCTCAACAAGTACAACACTTGCAAGCAGGAGTGACAGTAAAACAAAAAGCAAATGATTCCCATAGCATCATAGAGTCTGCAGGTTCCATTCCTAGCCAGCTTTACGACAGGCTAGGATTGACCATGCCTCGGTGGTTATTTTGGATACTAACGTTTTTTGTAGGAACCACTTTATCGGGATTGCTGGTATCAACCTTGGCGCTTTGGACTCCGCTTTGGAGTGATATAGATCGAAGCGAGGAAGATTTAGGGATCAGTGGTAAAGATGTGCAAAAAACACCATTGGCAGGGGATTTATGGAGTAATATTTCCCAATACCAGCTAACACGACCAATGAATATTTTAGTTTTGGGGATTAATCCAGTCCCCGGTAGTGTTGATGGTTCACCAGAAAGTTTTTCTGGCAAAAGTGATACCATGCTGCTGATCCGACTCAACCCAAGCGAAAAAACGCTCCGGGTGCTTTCGATACCCAAGGATACAATGACAGCAATTCCCGAGAAGGGATTAAATAAGGTATCTGATGCTAACCCTCAAGGTGGTCCAGTTTTAGCGGCGCGGGTGGTCAGCCGTACCTTAAACAATGCACCAATTGATCGCTACATCCGCATCTCTACCAGTGGTTTGCGCCAGTTAGTGGATGAGTTGGGAGGGGTAGAGGTCTATGTTGCCAAGCCAATAGTATATAAAGACAACTCCGGACGGCAGATTAATTTAGTCAAGGGCTGGCAAACCCTTAACGGTGAACAAGCAGAAATTTTTGCACGGGTACGCCAACCAGGGTTGGGGGATCTGTCAAGAGTCCAGCGGCAGCAAGCACTCTTGGTCGGGTTGCGCAATCGCCTCAATAGTCCCACTGTCATACCCAAATTACCTCTATTAGCCCGCGCCATGCGCAAATACTTTGACACCAACCTGAAGGTAGAAGAAGCGATGGCGTTGGTCAACTTTGGCTTAAACTTAGAGCGAGATAATTTCCAAATGACCATTTTGCCTGGTACTTTTAGCCGTTTCAGCAAAGACCCCAGTAGCTATTGGCTGAATTTGACTGAGCAACCGAGCCTATTAAATGATTATGCTGGGGTAAATATAGCAGGTTTGAAGCCAGATGTGCGACCACTCCCTACCCTCAAAATTGCTATTCAAAATGCTTCTGGGCAACCTCAGAAAACTCAAAAACTTATCAATTATCTCAAACAGAAAGGCTTGACCAAGGTTTACACGATGCCGGATTCGACCGATCCCCAACGTGAGACTAAGATTATAGCCCAGAAAGGCAATCCCCAAGCAGGACAAGAACTACAACTCGTCTTAGGCTTGGGTCAAGTCCAAGTGTCAGGGATTGGCGACCTGGAATCTGACCTCACAATCCGAATTGGGAAAGATTGGAAATAGTTAGTTGGTGGTTGTTAGTTGTTAGTTGGTAGTTGTTTGTGATTTCCAACCAACAGTCAACAATTAGCAATTAGC
>CAZZYE010001144.1:0-2790 GCA_964658145.1 uncultured Stigonema sp. | reverse complement strand
GAATTAAAAATGCAAAATTAATAATTTTTAATTTTACATTTTTCATTGATTATGGCCAAGAACTCTCACCCATTGGCAGAACCATCATTTCGGGAATGACTGATCCCTCTGGTGTAGATAGCAAAAACCGAATAGTTGCTGCCACATTCTTAGGGTCTTGTAACTTGCTGACATCAATATCCGGGAATCGATCTAGCAAAAAAGGCGTTTGCATCCCGCCTGCAACCAAGGCTGTCACCTTAATATTGTAAGGACGTGCCTCTACGTGCAGGGCATGGCTAAAGCCCAAAAGTCCCCATTTGCTTGCATGATAAGCAGAAGCGTTCGCCCAAGCACGTTTTGCTGCTGTGGAGGTGATATTAATAATATGACCGTTTCCCTGTTTTTTCATAACAGGTAAAGCAAATTTTGACATAATGAAGGGAGCACTTAAGTTAACTGCCAGAATCCGATCCCAATCTTTAATTGAAAGCTCCTCAATCGATAGGGTGACATCTGTACCTGCATTGTTAATTAAAGCATCTAAACTTCCGTGATCGGAGACAATCTTACGGATAGCATCTTCTGCTTGCTCCTCGTTGGTCACATCTAGCACCAAGGGCAAAGCTTTGTAGCCATTAGCTTGAATTTCCTCACTCACCTTATGCGCTAAGTCGTCTCGGATATCTGCAACAACAACGCTAGCACCGGCTAACGATAAAGTGCGACAGACAGCTTCACCGAGTCCGCGTCCGCCTCCTGTGACCAATACTACCTTGCCTTTGAGTTCTTCCATATTTGTTGTTAGTTGTTAGTTGTTGATTGTTAGTAATTGGGAAAAAGCACCATTACCCATTACCCATTCCCTTTTCAACCAATTCGCACACAAGATGCAGTACAAGGTGTTGTACCTCCTGAATGCGTTGGGTATCAGTTGCTGGTACAACTACCGATAAATCCGCTAGTGACAGTAATTCTCCTCCATCGCCACCCAATACAGCAATAGAGTTGATGTGGTTTTGACGGGCAGTTTTGAACGCTTCAATCAGATTGCGCGATCGCCCACTCGTACTAATGCCAAGTAATACATCCCCCGGTTGAGCAAAAGTTTCTACCTGTCGGGAAAAAACGTACTCGAAGCCAACATCATTCGCCCAAGCAGTTAAAAAAGCTGTATCCGCAGTCAGTGCTATTACTGGAAGTCCCGCACGTGAGCGGCAGCTTAATTTACCTACAAATTCTGCTGCAAAGTGTTGAGCATCTGCCGCACTACCACCATTACCACAAATAAGCACCTTGCCCCCATTAGCAAAGCAACTGCTAATTGCCTTTGCTACTTCCACAATTGCAGGTGCAAGAGTTTGTCGGGATTTTTCCATCGCCGCGATCAACGTTGCAAAACCGTCATCAATTAGGGCATAGCAATGTAGGGGCGGGGTCCCCCCGCCCTTAGGGGTCCCCCCGCCCTTACAGAAGTAGTCCGGGGGGAAGAGACGTTCCGGCGGAACGTCTGTACGGGGGGAAAGAAGAATTTCTCTCTCCTTGTGAGTCATGACTTTCTCATACAGGGATGCAATAGCACTCGTTACCTGTTTCCAGGTAAACATATTATGGGTGCGTTGTATTGCTTGACGACTAAAGACTTCGCGTACTTGGGGATTTTCATAGAGGTAGGCAATTCGTGCGGCGATCGCGTCTGGGTTATTTGGGGGTACAAGATACCCTGTTTCACCATCTTTGACTGTAAATTTAATTCCACCGACATGAGAACCGATAACTGGCGTTCCACAAGCCATCGCCTCTAAAGGCGTAATTCCAAACGGTTCATACCAGGGAGTCGTAACAAACACATCTGCAGCACTGTAATAATACTTAAGTAACTCCCGGCAGCGGCGACCGACAAATGTCACTTGCGACTCAACGCCTTCTTCAATTGCAATCGCCTGCAAACGACTGATTTCAGGTGTGAGTTGAGGATCTGGGTCTTCTGATTCACCACCGACAATTAGGAGCCTTGCCTGGATATGATACTGTTGCTTGAGTTGCCTAAAAGCACGAATGACCGTATCAACGCCTTTACGCGGCACCAAACGCCCTAACTGGAGGATAAGACGCTCCGACGACGGCAAATTCAGCATCTGACGAGCGGTAGTTTGATCGACTTGCCAAAACTCACCAGCATCAAAACCACAGGGAATAATGGTGATTTTCTCTGTTTTGGCATGGTACAGACGCAGCAAGTCTTCCTCATCCTGAGGACATTCAGCGATTATGTAGTCAGCCTCTGCAACAATGCGGTCTTCAATAGCAAATCTCTCATCAGGAAATTCGTCTGCATCACCTTGCCAGAAGCGCCGCACACGACCGAGAGCATGAAATGTGACAACAAAAGGAATACCTAGCATCCGCTTAATTTCCGCCGCCACTATTGCTGACATCCAGAAATTTGCATGGATCAGGTCATACTTGTGTGCTTCTTTACAGGAGGAATAAGATCCATTTTGACAAAAACTTAGAACATAATTGGTAAATTCTTCCATATACGGCAGCAGGTCTTCTTTACGCACGTATATAGGAGGACCTGCGGGAACGTTAACAATCCGAACACCATTCATCCATTGAATAACTTCTGGCAATTCGTCGCTATCCCGCCTTGTAAAAACATCAACTTTGTAGCCTAAAGCTCCTAGATGTTTAGCTAGCTGTCCTACATACACATTCTGACCACCGCTATCTGCACCCCCAAAAGTGCCAAGCGGTGAGGCGTGTTCGCTAATTAGGGCAATAAATTTAGTCATTAGTCATTAGTCA
>CAZZYE010001143.1:0-2798 GCA_964658145.1 uncultured Stigonema sp. | reverse complement strand
CATACAGACCGCATCGAGGTCTTAAAAATGGCGCAGTATGTGCATAAATACGAAAATCCTTTACTATATAGTAATAGTTTTATTGAGAACCCTATAGAGTCGCAGTTGAAAGAAGCACGTACAGCATTTTACAACCAAGTTGACAAACACTTACAAAGCTGCCCAAAAGATTTGGAAAACTTGACCATAAAATGTCCCGAAAAGAACTTACGTGAATGGGAAGCTGATGTAGCGCAGGCTGGACTGACCTGGGATGCCGTGAATATACCAACAGAGGATTTAGCTTGGTTACACGGAAGGTTTGCATATCTCGTAGGCATTCAACTTAAGGACAAAGTAAGGCAGAGCGATCGCTTACGATTTCTGTCATATTATGCACAAGAATCTCAGGGAGAACATCGTTCGCAACTACGTGAGTGGGAGGCTGAATTCAAAAAACAGTTGGGGATAATTTCAGATTCTTCTAATTCTACAATTTGGGGTTTTTGGATTACTGTCATAAGCATAGTTCCAACACCTGTATTTTCTTATGCGATAATTCAAAGAATTAGAAAAAGGTTAATTGACTACAAGCGCCACAAGTTAGAGAAAATATTTAAAAAAAAATAGAGCTAACTAAATTTATCAAGACTTGTATACAAAAATAATAAATACTAGGTTTGCTGTAATTTTTATTACCATAGTTCATCGCAAATATTTTGAAGACTTATACGAGTAGACCTCGTATCGCGATGTCTAGTCCCTAAGCATTCCTCAAATATCTCTAATGCTTGTTCCACAAGAGGTTTAGCATCTTGGTACTGTTTTTGTTTAGCAAGGAGTACACCAAGATTATGTAAACTTTGGGCTACATCTGGATGTTTTTCTCCTAAAATATTTTTTCTAACTTCTAATGCATCCCTATACAAAGATTCAGCTTTACTGTAATGCTCTTGATTCTCGTAAATATGAGCTATATTATTCCATGTAGAGGCTACATCTGGATGATTTCTTCCCAAACACTGTTCTCTAATTTTCAAGGCTTCCTTTAATAGTAGTTCAGCTTGATTGGAGTTCCCCAGAGAAGAAAAGAGATAAGCTAGATTGTTTAAGGTAGTAGCTACATCTAGATGGTTTCTCCCTAGACACTGTTCTCTAATTTCCAAAGCTTTTTGAAAAAGGTGTTCTGCCTCCATAGGACGACCTTGATCACAATATAGTAATGCCAGATTATTTAGGATAGTAGCTACATACGGATGCATTTCTCCACGAAGGCGTTGGCTCAATTTCAAAGCTTTTTGAAACAAGGGTTTGGCTTGACTGTAGCGTCCCAGATTGCAGTAGAGAAGAGCCAAATTATTCAAGCTAGAAGCTACTTCTATATGTTCATTTCCAAAACGAGTTTGGGAAACTGATAGATACTTTTTATACCAATACTCTGCTTTGTCATAAATCCCTTGACTTGCGTAGAATCTGCCTATGGCTACGAAAGGATAACAAAAATCTTCATTACTTAACGAACGTTCTAGTGTTACAGCTACCTCAATTATGTGAGGTATGGCAGTAGTGAATTCCGAGATTTCTTTTTGAGTAGGAGATTGGGGAACTTGTTGTGCTACCTTCACTACTGCACAACAAAACTGTTGCTTTAAATCGTTAGCCCACTCTGACTGTTGGAGTTGTACATTTAGAAATTCTCGAACAAGTTGATGAAGTTGATAAGTCTTTTTATCTGTACGTTTAAGCAAACTCAAATTGATAAGACGATCATATATAATATTCTCTAAATCATCTGGGTCTTGTTCTGGAAAACATAACTCTACTAAAGACCAGGGAATGGGTGCTAGTGCAAACAGACTGAGCAGACAGCCCAACTGCTGAGCTTGGGTATCTAGTTCCTGCCAACTCAACTTAAAGGCTTCCTCTATTTTGTTCAGAGGATCGGGTCTTTTTTTTAGCTTTTGACGTAGCAGGATTTCCAGCGATAAGTCAGTTCTCCGCTGCAAATATCCCCCTACCAATTCTAAACCTAGAGGCAAATAGCCTAACCAGTTACAAAGTTCATTGGCTATGAGTAGTTCCTCTTCAATACGTTCTGCACCCACCAAATATTTTAATAATTCTATAGCAGAGACTTCATTAAGAATATCTAAGGGCAACGGCACAAATGAATGACATATCCACTGCCTTCGTGTAGTTATTAATATTTTAAATCGCAAGTTATCAAGGGGTAGATAAGTTTTAATACTGTCATAGTTAGTAACATCATCCAAGATTACTAAAACTGGTAGTTGTTGCGGTTGCCAGTTTTCCCAGCACCATCGCACTCTTTCCTCTGCGCTGAGATTTTCTCCATCTAATAATGGAGGTACTGGCAACCTCATATTTATCTGGGCAAATTTAACAAT
Source organism: uncultured Stigonema sp. (assembly GCA_964658145.1). Lineage (GTDB taxonomy): Bacteria > Cyanobacteriota > Cyanobacteriia > Cyanobacteriales > Nostocaceae > Stigonema. The sequence continues at coordinate 411 of CAZZYE010001143.1, read as the reverse complement.
TTGAGCAACTAAAGGTTCTCTTGTGCGTAACCAGCAAACACCACCTGGATAAAATTGCTGCCAATATTGCCGTGCATATTGAATTGCAAGTTCCGTTTTTCCTACCCCAGCCATACCGGAAATAGTGATAATGGCAGCACTATCCATTCGCTGCAATTCGTTGTGTAACGTTTCTATTTCCTCCGAGCGTCCGACAAACTTAACAGCGCCACTGCGAGGAATGTTTTGTGGCGGATTCGGCGGACTGTGATTGCCATCAACTTCTCCGACAAACTCCCCACGCCATTGAACAACTTTAAGCTCTGCAATTCCAGACCTTAAGGATTTAAGTTGCTCCCCAGTCTCTAACCCACTCCAAGGGGTGAAATGAGCAATCGTACAGAAAGTTACGCTAAGGCTGAAACCTTTACT
>CAZZYE010001142.1:0-2798 GCA_964658145.1 uncultured Stigonema sp. | reverse complement strand
CCCCCCTTTTTAAGGGGGGCTAGGGGGGATCAAGCCTTAAATGAACCGGATTGATCCATAATTACCTTTGATTTTGAGTTAGCGAAGCATTTCTGATCATTCGGTTAACTAAACTGAGATAATCATCTAATTCTTCATATTCATCCAATTCTTGTTCTTCTTCAAAATTCAGAGCCAATTCTTTTTGTCTAGCTATTAATGTTTCAATTCGCTCCTGTACTGAGCTTGAAGCGCGAAATATTGGCACTCCTTCTACTAACTCGATACGGACAGCACCCTCTATTGGCAAACTATTGGGTAAGTGTTCCAGCTTTAGGAGGAAATTAGTTGTCATGGCATTTATCTAAAAATGTGGGTATTTAAATGAGCAATCAAACCTATTTACTGCAATACCAGTATTATTGCAGCACTTCCCAATCCTCTACAGGCACAGCAGGTTCAAATGGGTTATCATAGCGATAAACCGTGCCCCGCAAAGGATACGGATTTACATCTTGGGGGTGGGAAGGACGTTCTTTAATGATGATTTCAACTGCATCTCCAGCCTGAAAAGGTAAATTCTTTATGGTTAAGGTTCGATTTTCAGTTAAAGTTGTTTCTATAGGACTCATATTTGATTTATGAAATACACGTAGGGTGTGTTAGGACGAAGTCCGTAACGCACCATCCCAAACTTTCGGTGCGTTACGCTGCGCTAACACACCCTACCAGACTACTGAGATTTTTTTAAAAATCAAATCGGATTGCTATATACGGTGTGCTTTCATAAAATGAGTATCTCGGAACTAACGAGAGTTAAAACGGATTGATTGTTAACCCTTGATTATCTAATTGTAATTCACACTGTTGGAAAACATAGTTAACAGCAGCGAATAGCCGTTCCAAATCCTGAATTGTATAGAAAGTTTTGTTTTGAGTAAAAACATCTAAATTTAGATTACCAAACTGCCAGATCGCTCCATTAGAAACAATCCCAAAGATCGTCTGTTCTGGCTCATTATTAAGACGCTGCACTGCCACCATTTCTGAAAAGCACTGACCCCAGCCTTCAGTAAAGTCACTTTCTTTCTTGGCTTCAACTAACACGAAATATGGCTTGTCAAAAACTACAGTGCCAAGGGGAGAACGCTTTGCCAATATATAATCAGGAACACCGCACCAATTTTCATTATAAATTAACGTCTGGTGACTCCAGAGTAAAAAATTACTCCGATAAGCTTTCCAAACTTCTTTCAAAACAGGATAAATTATATTCTCACAAATAGCAATTTCGGAATTATCAAAAACTCCTTCATTGAAAATCAAATCTAATTCCTGCCGAAAAACATCACTAACCGCAAATTCAATTTCAATAATGAAATCATCACGAACATACTTAATCTGAAATTCTTTGGCAACAGCGCCAATACTCTTGTAACTGCTAAAAGGCATTTTTTTAGCTCTCCCTTTCTGTTTCCAACAAATGAGCAAATCGTGCTATCTGTCGTAACCCTTCTTCGCGCCAATTCTCATTAGTCTCTCCCTCTTCCAGACTAAACAATCTTTCCCGACAAAGAATTTGCACCAAGAGTGGTAAGCAGCAACTTTTAGTCAAAATCCACTCTACATCATCATCAGGAAAGGGAATGGGTGAACTTGCTATCAATTCCCGCGCTTCTGCCTCAGTCAGCGCTCCTAAAGTCGCAGTATAGCCGAAAATGTTGAAAAAGGGTGAACTATGTCCGGTATTACGAGCAAGTTCAATGGGTGATTCATGAGTTGCCAAGACAAATGCTAGATTTCCCCCTGTGTGGTTAGTTGCTAATGAACGCAAACTCTCCCAAAAACCATCATCTAATTCTGGACAGCGTTGCAACCCAACGCCGATCTCATCTAGTAAGATGACTGTAGGGTTATGCAAATTGCTGCTAACCACGTCCATAAAATGATCCAAGTCACAAGGTGTCGGCACTTTCATACTCAGGGATTCTAGGATATAAGTCAGTAGCCTCTCTTGGCTTGCCATGCGTTGATCTTGAAAGTCTACGAAAATCCAGCAATAATTTTCTGGATGCGGTAACCAATTGTACTTTTGACCAAGACGCAACTGTTCTGGTGGGGTGGTGGTGATGTTTTTCAGGTAGTGCAGCAGAGAGGTTTTGCCACTGCGCCGCTTGCCGATAATGGCAGCATTTTGCAGGGGAAGCTTTTTCAGTAAGTTGAAGAGGCGTTTTATTTCCTTCTCACGCCCAAAAAAGTACTGAGGATGGGTGATGGGAGGTCCTGTGCTAAATGGCGATCGCTCCCCATTTGTTGGAGGCTGAGGCGGTTGAATTTCAGGTTCTTTATATACGATCGCTTGCCAGTCTAGACCCAATTTACCGCTAATTTCAAGAAAATTCACATAATCAACAGGTTTGCCATTCAGGAAGCTTTTTACAGTTGATAGAGATACCCCTACGTCTCCAGCTAAAGCATTCTGGCTGGGATAGCTATTACGCTGAAGGGCTGACTTAACTTTTTGAATGCACTCTTTGGCAACCCTAAGCGATCGCGCCATCACTTTTCATAGAAATACTGTGTCCTATTTTAACAGCTTAAAACCTTTGTTTAATTATTGTTTTAGTCAGTTGAGACTGACTTGTAGAGACGCGAAATTTCGCGTCTCTACTCAGCCCGAAATTTATTTCAGGGCTAGAGTAAGTGCCATTCGTGAGTAGGGTGCGAAGCGCGATCGCATAGCGCACCAATCAATTGTAGGGTAATACCAGTTCTATATGAAGTTGCCATAAATCAGATCCCCCCAACCCCCCTTAAAA
>CAZZYE010001141.1:0-2799 GCA_964658145.1 uncultured Stigonema sp. | reverse complement strand
ATCCTCCTCATCCTCCTCATCCCCCCACTCCCCACTCCTAACGGCTACAGTTCTGGAGACAGATCAGGCGACTGGAGGGCGGGTGTTGCAATTTGATCTGCCGGAGGGAATGTCTTTAGTGCAATTGTTGGATGTATTTGGTGTAGTACCTTTACCACCTTATATCACTGAGTCACATGCCGACGATGAACAGTATCAGACGGTGTATGCCAAACATCCAGGAGCGATCGCCGCTCCTACAGCAGGGCTACACTTTACTCCAGAATTACTACATCGGCTGAGCGATCGCGGGATTAATCAAGCTTTTATCACACTGCATGTCGGTTTGGGGACATTTCGCCCCATAGATGTGGAGAACGTAACCACCCACAAAATGCATGAAGAATGGATTGAAGTACCTTTGTCAACGGTAGAGATGATCCGTGCTACTAAGGCATCTGGCGGTCGGATTATTGCTGTAGGTACAACGGTAACACGAGCATTAGAAGGGGCGGCTCAATCTGGCGACTTGCAACCATTTTGTGGTAAGACAAACTTGTTTATCTATCCAGGTTACCAATGGCGGGTAGTGGAAGGTCTAATTACCAACTTTCACCTGCCGCGTTCCAGCTTGTTAATGCTAGTGAGCGCTTTAATTGGTAGACAAAGGTTGTTAAATGTATACCAGCAAGCCATAGCATCTCAATATCGCTTTTATTCCTTCGGCGACGCCATGTTAATTCTGCCGCCGTAGGGGCGGGGTCCCCCCGCCCTTCTAGGAGTGAGTCTATCTAATATCGCCACTTATTTACCTGCATAAGTCAACTCGCGTTTCACCTACTAAACATCGTGTAGTAGAGTCCTCTTTACTAACCTTCTTAGGAGATGATCCCGTAATGTCTGAAAATATACAGCCTGAGCTAAGTCCACGAGATCCAAATACCTCCAATTTCTTCGCTTTATTAATAGGTATTGATTGCTACTTACCAAACATATTGCCATTCGGGTCTTCCTACAAAAGCCTAGCCGGATGCGTACGCGACATTAGCCATGTAGAATCTTTCCTGAGAAACACACTGGAAATACCCGAAGCACAGATTCTGAAACTAACGGCTTCTAACACTGACATCTCCAACCTACCACAAGAGCCTCCAGAGCATCTGCCAACTTACGAGAATATCGTAGCCAAATTTAAGCTACTTACTGATTTGGCTCAACCTCAAGACCAAGTATATATCCACTACTCTGGACACGGTGGACGTTCAGCAACAATTTATCATGAGCTTAAGGGAAATTACGGAGTGGATGAATCACTCGTTCCCACAGATATTGGTAATTCAGAAGCCCGTTATTTGCGTGACCTAGAGTTGGCAAAACTCCTACAAAATATGGTAGATAAAGGGTTAGTGGTCACCCTGGTGCTGGATAGCTGTCATTCTGGAGGAGCAACGCGAGGAGGAGTCAATGATTCTAATATTCGCGGTTTAAATAAGAACGTTGTAGACACAACACCGCGACCAACAGAAAGTTTAGTTGCATCGCCTGAAGAATTGATCCAAAACTGGCAAAGGTTAACACAGCGACAACAAAATACTCGCAACGTAACCGCCGCTAGTGGTTGGTTACCCGAACCTAGAGGATATGTTTTATTGGCTGCCTGTCGAGATAATGAGTCTGCCTATGAGTATGCTTTTGATGGCAAAGAACGTAACGGTGCGCTAACCTATTGGTTACTAGACTCTCTACAGAAACTGGGAAGTGATTCTAGCTGCAAGGTACTTCACAATCGCATTCTGGCAAAGGTAAACAGTTGGAATTTGCTCTTACCCGACTGTGGTCAAAGCAGCAAAACCGGTTGTTAACTCACCAAGCATATAATGAGATTGGCGGTGTGAAAAAGGCATTAGCTAATCATGCTGAGCAGATTTATCGTCAACTAGGCGAGATAGAGCAAAAGCAGGCACAGCGAATTTTTGTACAATTAGTGCGTCCGGGGGAAGGAACTGAGGATACTCGGCGGCTAGCTACACGCAAAGAAGTTGGGGAAGAGAATTGGGGATTGGTGAGTTATTTAGCAGGATACCAAGCCCGTTTAGTTGTTACGGGACGCGATGACAAGTTAGGAGAAGATACAGTGGAGGTTGTCCATGAAGCGCTGATTCGGGAATGGATAACTTTGCGCGAGTGGATGAATGCTAATCGTCAGTTTCGCGTTTGCCAGGAACGGTTAAAAGTAGCAATGCTTGAGTGGGAAAATGATAACCATGACTCTGGGGCGTTGTTGCGCGGTGTACCGTTGGCTGTAGCAGAAGATTGGTTGCACAAACGCGCTTCGGAAATGACGCAGGAGGAGTAAAACTTTATTCAGGCTAGCGCAACTCAACGGGATCGGGAGAAACAAGAACGCGATCGCACAAGGCAAAGGACAATTATCGCACTAGGTAGCTTCTCTGTGGTAGCTCTAATTTTAGCAGGCGTCGCGGTCGTAAACTGGAGGAGTGCCGCAATCAGAGAAATTACTTCTCTTACGACTACTTCAGATGCGCTGTTGAAGTTTGATCGGCGAAAAGCCCTAAAAGCTAGTTTAAAATCTGTTGTGAAAATGCAACATACACGATGGGTAGATGCTGATACCCGTACACAGGTAGAACTGGCATTACTAGATACAGTTCACAATGTCGCAGCACCAAACACCTTAGGAGGACATACAAGCTATGTTTATGGCGTCAGCTTTAGCCCGGATGGCAAAATGCTGGCTTCGGCAAGTTATGACAACACAGTGAAACTGTGGAATACTGCCACAGGTCAAGTCATCAAAAC
>CAZZYE010001140.1:0-2799 GCA_964658145.1 uncultured Stigonema sp. | reverse complement strand
GAGCGTCACCCGTAAGGGCGTCGCGTCTCTACATTCTTTTTCGGAGAGGTCTAATTACCTAAAATAAGGCGGGAACCTGAAAGCCGCGTTCATAAATGACTCATTAATAGCGATACATATGAATTTTGTAAAGACGCGATATATCGCGTCTCTACAGGTCTGTATTTGTATCAAGGTTTTTGTGAAACGGTATTAAGCGCGAATATCAGTTGGGTAGACCACAATATAACCGTAGGGGCGCGGTTTCCGCGCCCTTACAATGCGGTCAATTCAATTGACAACTGCTGTAAGTAGAGACGTTACATATAACGTCCCTACAACCTGTAGGCTTATCTATACACTGGCATATACCTTTGCTTCCCAAGGAAAGAGGGGTTCTTTCCCTGCCCATTCCACAGGAACATCGCGATCCTGCGTAATTTCACGCCACTTTTTGCCTTGTCTAAGGTTGGGCCAACTGGGAATTAAGTACTTGGAGTTGGGATTTCCCGGATCTGCAGTGCCCCAATCGGAGAAATTGGCTACGACAACCACAAGGTCGTCGCCCTTACCTCGTTGCCAAACCAAGACACGTTTACCCTGCTCAAAGTCTACGTGGAGGAAGTTAGTGTCGTTTGTAGCCAGGGCATTGGATGTGGTACGGAACTTGACCAGCCGCGCCACATAGTTGAACACCCGCTGTCGCCAAGCATCGTTGTCTAGACGACTGAAGTTAACTGGATCTACTTGTTTTCTGTAATTGCGATCGCCATCAGAGAGTTTACCACTGAAGATATCGGGGTCCATCTGATCGACAAACTCGTCTCCGGCGAGAATCATGGGAATGCCAACGGCAGTCAACAAGCAAACAAAAGCTAACTTGGCACGCTGCTCTTTATCATACACTCCAGCAAAATCTAACCAGTTGTAGAGACGCTCATTGCCTAGACCGCCTACGTCGTGGGAGGTGATGTAGTTGACAGCTTGAGCCTGATCGCGGAAGCCCAACACCCGACAATCAATCATCTTGCGAACACTCCACTCAAAACTAGCTTCATCTGACCAGTTTCGCCCCAGTATCACCCGCCGAACGATCTGCTTGAACTTCTCGTTCCACATTCCGTCCAAACGGTTTTGCTCAATAAGTGCTAAAGGCACACTCAACTCTTCCCCAACGACTAGGAAATTGTCGTCCCGTCCTCCTCGTTGCTGCCACACACTACGGGAAAAATCTTTTAGTTCTTGCAAGAAATCGTAGTTGTCGATGTTGTTCACACTGTCAAGGCGGAGTCCATCGATATGGAAGTAGTCCATCCAATGAAAAATATATGCCTTCAAGAATTCCCGCGAGGGGAAAATGCCAGACTTCTCTCCGCTAATTGGACTATACCCTTCCACGTGGTAGCGATACTTAATCAAATCTCCACCAAAGCCATCGCGTCCACCCTGTTCTGGATCGCGATTTGGATCGCCTGGGTTGGTGTACTTAATCAGGAAATCTAGGTAGTTGATATCGCGGTAGGGCGTATCTGAGCAAAATGCCATGACAGCATCTTTGAAGAAGCGAATCCCATTTTGATGGCACGTCTTGATCAGATTTGTGAGGTCAAAGGATGCTGTCGGTTCTGATTTGCCAGACGGCAAGCCGAGGTAATAGTTGGCAGCAAAGAAGTTTGCAGTTCCATAGCCCCATGTATCTTGTTGTGTACTGTCAGCAGGGGGTAATAGTTCTAGGGCGTTGATGCCCAACTCCACCAGATGGGCGCGACTATTCAAGGCGGCGACTGTCGGGAAGGTTGGGGCTATTTGGTCAGTGACTAGAAGGGCTAAGACATCCTGGAAAGTACCATTTCCAACTTGGATACCATTGTCAGAGGTGATGTTGGTCCAGCGAGTAGGCAGTTCATATATCACCAGTCTATTGTTGGCGGGTAAGGTCGCAGGCGTTGGATCGCTGCTCCCATCTGTTGTCTGGTTACCTGGGTCACAGGGGACTAACTTGCCGTCTTGGTAGAGGATGACACTGGCTGGGTGACTTTTGGTGACGCCTTTCATACCGGGAGGGACATTTTGGGGTGCGCTTACCTGAGTACGGCGATCAATGGTATATGCCATTGGGTCTGTGCAGTAGAGAATCTCGTTATCGCTGACCGCATCGTAGGGTTCAGTATTGCGGACTTTGAACCAGTAATAGTAGACCTGACCTTCTTCTAACCCACAGTCTGCAGCAGCAACCTGCCACAGTTCAGGAAACTCGCGTGAGGGAGTGAGGGGAATTTCTTTAAACTGAGATATGGGTTGGGTGGTGAGTCCGATCAAGAGTTTGGGATCTGGGTCTGTAGCACCAGGTCGCCACAGCACAAAGTTGGTTTGCTTGCGCTTCAGTATATCTACGCTCATTGGCATGATGTTTACTAGGTAGGGTAAAGTCCAAGGCTAGAAAGGAGGCTCTTCCTTTGTCATTTTTGAAGTCAGGACAACAGTCTTGATGAATGGTATTGACAAAAATTCACTTATGTAATATAAGCAATACCTTTATTACGAATGGTGAGTTAATTTTGTTTGTCTACATGTTTGTATTAGCTGTAAGCAAAATCAACTTATGCAATTTTGATATAGAAGGAATAATGTCAGTACGCTTGCTCAAAGTGGCAGTAGTGGCGATCGCTATCACCCTGTATCAAAAGCTGCTACCTGTTATAGTTATTCTTCGATGTTTGCGCGATCGCTTCTGACAACACATTACCATTCAAAGAATTTTTGCTATAGGAATCCTAAATCATTGATGAAAAATTTTAAGTCCTGGTAGGGTGGGCACTG
>CAZZYE010001139.1:0-2800 GCA_964658145.1 uncultured Stigonema sp. | reverse complement strand
AGATGAAGACGAAGACGAAGACGAGGAGTAAATTTTTTCAGCAGAAGAGATATACTGAAAACCCTTGAGGTAATTGGTACTCCACAGCTTGTCCCTTTTAAAAGAAACGAGCTGCTTTGGTTACTCCCTTCTCACTCAAAAAATACCTATCTTGTAGGGTGCGTTAACGAAGTGTAACGCACCAAAATTTAGATAGAGGCATGCGTGATTAGGAGCGCTAAGACATCGGCGTTGCTGATTCCAGGTCTGAAAATGATTTTACGTACGGACCAAAATCCTTGTAGAGACGTAGCACTGCTACGTCTCTACATCCGGATTCATACCTCAATTCAGCAATGCCGAAAAATCTTCGGTAATCTAACACAGGGATTGGAGTAGGGAGCATCCTAATTTTGGCGAATCGCCCTCAGACTCTTATGTCTGGGGCTACACAAACAAAGTCCGCCTAGCCTTCGGCTTCTGCTTCGCAGTACGCGGACTGCTTGAAACCCTTGCCTTGCGGGTTTAGTTTGTATAGCCAAGCCAGCGCTGCAGGAGGGTTTCCCGACAGAGGCGACTGGCGCGCGATTTCCAATCGCCTGGTATTTCTGACATAGTGGGATGCTCCCTTGGAGTAAAAAATACGATTAGACCTCTTGCACAAGTTCCCTATTTTAGTAGAAGCTTGATAAGGAAACGAGAAATCTGTTTTGGCAAGAAGTCTATCGTGTTTTTTTTGCTTGTTTTGATAGCGTTATTTGAGTCATCAGCCAACTCCTTACTGTCATTTGGGCAAGATGCACCAGTGCTAGTTGTTGTGATGACTTTTTTTATTGCTTGGTCCGGATGTTGGTTACCAGTAGCAGCAGTGTTGATGTTCGCACTTAATTGGCAGCCCAATAAACCGTTGCAGCCAGAACAAAAGTTGCCAATACTTGTGTCTCTCTACTTATTAGCCCCCCTAGTTGTTTGGGGAATGAGTTGGCTGACCAATACATCTTTCTCAGACTATGGATTTGTCAAGAATATTTCAATTCTAGGTTCTGTTGGTCTGGGTTTTGGTTTGGGAGTCCTGAGTCTAGCGGTTGTCTTTCTCTTTCAGTTGTGGCTGGGTTGGTGTTCTTTTCAATTTGCGAATATAAAGCTAGTGCGACCCATCTTGCTACCTATTTTGTTAATAGCGTTGTTCGTAGGTGGGATAGAGGAGTTGGTTTTTCGCGGTTTTCTGTTCACTGAACTAAACCATGATTATTCAGTATGGGCAGCAGCGGCTGTTTCTAGCTTGATTTTTGCCTTTTTACATTTAATTTGGGAGCAAAAAGAAACCATCCCACAACTGCCCGGACTCTGGCTAATGGGAATGGTTTTGGTGATGGCACGGTTTGTCAATAGCGGTAATTTAAGTTTAGCTTGGGGATTGCACGCGGGATGGGTGTGGGCGATCGCCTGTTTAGACACAGCCCAACTCATCAATTACACCGACAAAGTGTCTGAATGGGTGACGGGTAAGAATAAAAAACCCTTAGCGGGTGTAGCGGGAATTGTTTGTTTACTCCTGACTGGGCTAGTTCTCTGGATATTTTTTGTTTATGGCTAACCTCCAAAACCAGGGACTAAACGCTTCAGGGCGCGACCTGCAACATCGCCATAGCGTAATTCTCCACACAGGATTTTACCCATAATTTGGACAGCAGAGGGACGCGTGACACCTACTTTGTAGCCCATACCAGGAAAGCGGTAAAATGCTCCGGCTAATTTTTGCGCCCAAGCCATATCACTACCCCATTGTTCATTGATGACCTCGGAGTAATTTTCTAAAGCGTTCTTGTCTCCAGATAACGCTTTGTCAATAGCTTCAGCTGCTTTCAACCCACTAAAAATTGAGGGGCGAATACCTTCTGCTGTAAAGGGGTCTACGACACAAGCAGCTTCTCCAGCTAAAACAGCATTTTCGGTGTGTAGTTTTTGATTGCCATTCCACAGGCAAATAGCATGACCATACTGCTTGCAGGTCTTTAGATGTAAACCAAACAGATTCCCGTACTCATTTAAAGTACTTTTAAAATCTTGTGCTTCACCACCAAGAAATTTACCGATGCCGATAGAATAGCCATCCGCCTTGGGGAAGTTCCAAAGGTAGCCGTTTTTAATCATGCCAAACTCGAAGTGAGCGACGTTACCGTCAGTCACTAAGGCTTGTGCTTCCGCCTCCAATGCTGCGGCTAAAAGGCGTTTGCGTTCTTTGAAGCCCAGCCATTTTGCCATTGGTCCCTTAGCACCATCAGCGGCAATTAAATAACGACCTGTAATCGGTCCGTTTGCAGTATTAACTTGCCAATAATCAGTTTGAAATTCAATTCCTGTAACTTCCGTACGATCTCGCAGTTCGGCTCCTTGGTTCTGCGCTTGCTGAATCAGAAAATGGTCAAAAACTTCCCGCCGCACCATCCAAACTGGTTCGGGAGTGTTTAGTTCTGCTTCTACTGCTTCGTCCATTTTCCAAGTGCAGCGAATTGTATCTGCCTTGATTGAAATTGCTGGGCTAAAGTCAAAGTCAAACCATTCGGCGATCGCTGGTGACACTCCACCACCACAAGGTTTATATCTTGGCAGAGGTTCTTTTTCCAAAACTAATACTGATCGCCCCCGCTTGGCTAAATGATATGCACATGTTCCACCTGCAGGACCAGCGCCGACAATAATGCAGTCGTACATATGGCTGACTCTTTGCTCCTTCCTCTAGTTGATTTTCAACAGAAATTTGCGCTCCTTCCCCAACGATAGGAATCCTATTTGATTTTTGAAATATATGTAGGGTGGG
>CAZZYE010001138.1:0-2802 GCA_964658145.1 uncultured Stigonema sp. | reverse complement strand
GCCCTGTAAGGCGCTTATTAAATCTTGCGGTTAAAAATGAGCGAACGTACAGTAAGAAGATAACGCGCTCGTATTTATGCAATCGTGTACTTAGTGTTCATGCCAGACTGCCATTCTCGTTCCGCAAGTTCCTTCTGAGGCAACAACAGAGAGGCTTCAATCTCCTGCCGGACTGCGGCTGTCACTTCAGAGTTGCTATTCAAGCAATCCATGAGCAGTTTGTTGGCATCATAGTAGCGTTGCAGCACTTGCTGCTGCTCTGGGCTAAATTCCCAGTGATAGTTAATCTGGCGATGCTCACTAATCGCAGCCTTTAACCGCTCAGCCCAAGCTGGATGGTTGGCTTGCCACCAGGTCTGAAACCTTTCTCTGTCTTGATTGGGATCGGGAAGTTGGTCTTGGAGTTGTTGCAGGGATTGATGTAATCCAACATCCAGGACAATTGCCAGGGCATTGCTGAGGGCATGGGCACAGGCATGGGCATGGGCAAAGTCAGAACTGCTAACAACTGCACATGACAACACCAGGTCATCCAGCGCCGCATCCAAAAACATGCCTTGGTCAAGGGTGCAAGCAAGGGCAAAGTGAGGCGCAAGGTGAGGAGTCTGATCGAGGGCAAGGTAAAAGGCTCGAACCACAGCTTCTTTGGATTCGGCAGGAATGGTAGAAGATTTTTGGCTTGCCCAGGTTAAAAACTCTTGCAGATATTTATCTTGGGCTAATAGCGCATCAATTTGTTGCTTCATTAACTGCACCAAGGCGTCTGCACTCCGCAGCATAGTAGCAGTCAATAAAAATACTTCGCGCCACCGGGGTTCGGTGATGTGACTCACCAGTCGTTCCAAGGCTTGTTCTAATGCCTGTAGATTGTGACTGGCAACGATTTTCCTGGCAGTGAAATATTCTTGAAACGCCAGGTAGGAGAAAGAAAAAATTCCCCGCGCCCGTTCCGCCAGTAGCCCATGTTGTGCTTCAATCGCCTTCAGCACTGCAACACTTTCCACAAACAATTCTTCAGGGTCGGTAGGCGCAGCAGGCAAATCACGGATATAGTCGGCAATATATTGCTCAACGACGCGTTCCTCAAAGAAGTAACGACCCTGCTCAAACGCCGTAGCGGCAATCTGACTCAGCAGCTTGATCTTTTGTGGCAATAAAAACCCGCGATAAACTTCATCCCGCTCAACCCCTTTGGCTTCATCCCACTTGCCTAAAAGAAGGTTGACACATTGCTGATAAAATTCGGCTCTATCTTTAGGAAATTTTTCTTGGCGATGGAACACCCAGCAGGCGACATGAAGAAACAGGGGGGTAACTGCGAGTTTGAGGAAATGCGTATTTTTAGGTGAACTGATCTGCTCAATGAACTCAACTGACTGAGCTAACCCATCCTGAGCGTTTGTAAGAGTGAATGCTACGAACCACTTTTGGGCAAAGGCGGCGATTTGTTCAGAGGTAAAAGGGGCGATTTCGATGTCGGTAAAGCGCCTGAGCTTGAACTTTTGGGCTGACGTTCGACAAGTAGCCACAAACAAATTTTTTTGATACTTGTTAGAAAAGTTGCGAATTTCCTTCACGATAATATTGCTATCTTGATTGAGAAGTTCGTCTAGCCCATCCAGCAACAACAACACTCTCCCCTCATGCAGCAGTGTCTCAATTTTGGCTGGGTCTAAAATGCCATTCGAGAGAAATTCTCGGCGAATGTAGTTTAATAAGCTGAAATCGTCGGCATCTCTGGAGTCTTCAGCATATTCTGTCAAGGTGATAAAGATGGGAACTCGGTTTGCCGCCAACTCACCTCGGTTGCACAGAATGGCAAGATGTTGCAAAAAGGTGGTTTTACCGGCACCTGGTTTACCCAGCACCCTGAGCTTGGAATAGATTTCGACTGCTCTCTTGCCTGGTATTTGTTTCTGGGAAACTTCACCCAAGCCAAAGCGCTCAAATGCATCTGGACCAAGGTTTTGCAAATGTTGCACTTCTAACCACTGTTGGCTGGCGATGTCCTCCAGAATATTGACATCAATGTAAATGTCGTCTATACTAACTTGATTGCTAATATCTAATAGCTGCAAGATGCCACACTGGTCTTGAATTTTCTCCTGGCGTTGCGATCGCACCTCCTGCACCAAAGTATCAATATCCAAGACACTGCTAGGAGCTTGGACTTTCATTTGAGTTACCTGTGTGCCAAGATTATCCATTATCTCCCGCCAATTCAGTTCCAAAAGCGAGCAAATTTCTATAAAGGTATAACGCTCAATCGGACGACCTGTGAAAAATCTCCAAATGGGTTGGCGAGTTCTAAGGTTCACTAAATCTGCTAGCTTTTCTTGAGACCAAGCCTTTTGCGCAAACGCTTTTTTCGCTTGTTTAATTCCGTCTGGTGACGCTTGTAGCGATCTCTTTACCATATGACAAAAATTATACCGAGCTGCGTTTGTTAACATGAATTTTTTTTGATTTATATCTTGATCTTATACAATTATTGATGCTTATTTCCTGACTCTCTGCCTAAGTTATACAAATTCCAACTTATTGCCCTTCATTTCATCAACATGATGAAAAGCCAAAAGCGATCCCCACGCTCAAGCTTTTGGCTTTTCTTGTGTGAATCAATTTGCGCTGACTGTGCTTGTGAATGTTGAGTTTCCGGCTCCGAGTTTAGCGGGTCACTCCTGACAACTTATGGCGTGGAGTGGAATCATTAGACTGATAATATGAAGTTTTGTAATGAAATCAAACACTTTAACAAAAGCGCCCTAATTCCCCGGTCTTCTACGCAGTAAGCCGGGGAAA
>CAZZYE010001137.1:0-2806 GCA_964658145.1 uncultured Stigonema sp. | reverse complement strand
TAGGGACGGTTTTGTTTTATTTGAGCGTACTTGTAATAGTTAATTTGTTGAGAGATACCCATACAGCACAATGATGAAGTTTTGTAAAGAGCGCTCGCACTCCTTAAAATGTGCGCTCCACATAGAACCTTACTGTAATCGAAGATAAGGGTCGAATAGTGAGCAAGCACACAATGCCTTATTGCTAGACCTGGACTTCAAATGCCCCAATATCGGTTCTACCATTGCTCACACGAGGTAAACCCCGCTGGTCGGTTATAGGGTCAGTATCCAGTATAGTTGGGTCGCCGGCATCAATTGCTGGACTGTCTGGGAGGAGGGCGATCGTTTGGGTGGGACCACCATTGAAGTCTAAGGGAGCAAGTCTTGGATCAATGGGGTTGTCGCTTGTACCTACTATGTCTCCTGTGGCATTGAATCCGGTGCTGCCAGTGCTATCACCAATCAGATTGTAGCCATTGCTTGTAAATTTGCCTGATACGTCGGGGTTGATACTAGTCGGACCTAATACGTCATTAGCTACGGCAAGATTGGAGGCGATAATCGTGTTTCGCACACTGGCAACCCCAATATGTATCATTGTATCATTCCCAACAAACATAGTATTATTATTATATATGCCCCCGCCATTAGCAGCAGAGTTGAGAGTGAGGGTACTGAATACCAATGTCAAAGTGCCTTCGTTAGAGATGCCACCACCCGCAGATGCTGCTAAGTTGCCACTGATGGTGCTGTTGCTCACATTCAAGGTTCCACTATTATTGATACCGCCACCGATATTATAACCAGCATGGTTACCACTGATGGTGCTGTTGCTCACATTCAAGGTGCCACTATTATTAATACCGCCACCGTTACTGTTTAGTCGGTAACCTTTGTCTCCCACGAAAGTAATGTTACTGCTGATGGTGCTGTTGTTTACCGTGAGAGTACCGTCGTTCGAGATCCCACCACCACCGACTGCCAAGTTATTGCTGATGGTACTGTTGCTCACATTCAAGATGCTGCTATCACCAAAGTTAAAAATACCACCGCCGAAGCCAGCACCTGCAAAATTATGGCTGATGGTGCTATTGCTCACATTCAAAGTGCCTGTGTTATAGATCCCACCGCCACGACTGCCAAAACCGCCCGTCACGCTAATTGTCTCATTAGCGCTGATGGTGCTGTTGCTCACCTCAATGATACCACTACTGTTATAGATCCCGCCACCGTCATCTGCCACGTTACTGCTGATGGTGCTGTTGCTCAGATTTACAGTGCCACTATTGTTATAGATCCCGCCGCCTAAGATTGACCCATTGTATAAATTGCCGTTGCCGCCTTTTGCCGCATTAGCGCGAATGTCGCAGTTGTTCACCGTCAGGGTTGCACCACTACTGTTATAGATCCCGCCGCCGTTGCCGCCGTTGGCAGAGTAGTTGATGATGACGCCGGTGGCTGAGTTACTGCTAATGGTGCTGTTGCTTACCGTCATTGTGCCACTGTTATAGATGCCGCCGCCGTTGCCAACTTCGTCAAGAGTGCTTGTGACAAAGTTATTGGTCACAATACTGCTATCTAGGGTAAGCGTACCAGAGTTCTTAATTCCACCACCGCCGTCAAGAGTCACTTTACCATCACTCATATCTTGCACCTGGAAAGAGCGAATGTCAATTCCTTGACAAGCGTGCCAAATCTCTCAGGCGTTCAATGTCTAGTAAAAGAAGTAACAGCACCAATTGTGGAAATATGGTTTGGAATGCAATTTCTGCGGCTTGTCCCCAATCAGGTAAATTTGTAGAGGCGATCGCTGTGGATAAATAAGCTCTTCGGCGCCAAAACATAAGAAATCAGTGAAAGTAGCAACCAACGATAAACACCTAAAAGTGTTCCTTGCCCGAAGCGATGCAACCCAAATCGGTGCTTTGCGGTCTTAAACCAACCCTCGATCTGCCATCGACGTTTACCCCACCAATTGATGTGGCTCGTGCTTTGAGCGGTTTGGTAGATAGAACAAACCGTTTTTCCAGTTTGCCATTATCACGTTTAAGATAGTACCAAGACACCGTGACGGGAAAGTTTAAACCCACCAAGCGCACTTGCTGCCCTCGTTTGTGTAAATGTCGCTTATATTCGCCCTTTGACCAATTTACGGTCAACTCGCACACCTACTATTGCATGATATTTAAGCTTGCGTATACCGTGGAGAAACGATTGGGCTTCCAAACGCAGTATCTGCCAAAATCATGACCTTAAAGTGTTTGGTGAGTTTTCTAGGTAAGCATAAGACGGCGTTTTAATCCCAACTGTGTGGGCGAGGGAGTCCCTTTTCCTCTCCAAACACGAAAACTCCTTCTTAACACGCCACTGACCAACAACCAAATACACTACAACCAAATGTAGTCCTCGTTTTCCATTGTAAACACTGATTAAATCCTTAAATGCCTTAAATTTTCCGAATTTCTCCAGAGTTGTGAGGTCAATTATGACCTGTAAAAATGGTTTGCGCCCTTTGGGACATTGAGACAAAATTTCCTGGATAATACGCACACTCCTTTGTACGAACTACACTGCGTGTTGACCAATCATAAATATTGAGAAATCGACTTAAGGCGCTGTTTGACTTACTTTTGCTATGTTCGGGTAGAGGATACCCTTGTGCCTCCAAGAACAACCCAAACATAGCTTCTAGGTTTTCTTGCTGGTACACAGACGGCATCAATGACAGTAGGGTATACACTAATTGTTGGGCGTGGGCAAGAATTGAAACCATTTTTCTTGCTTTTGATATGCTTTTCACGCCCTTTTTCTCATTTTTTGAGTC
>CAZZYE010001136.1:0-2808 GCA_964658145.1 uncultured Stigonema sp. | reverse complement strand
CAGCTAAGGTATGCTCAAATTGAGCAGTTAGCTTGCGATCGCGTGTAACAGCAGTCCAACCATCACTCAAAACCTCGACTTCCCAAGTACCTTCGTTAATCATCGGCTCAATAGTAAAAACCATACCTGGTCTGAGACGCTTTCCTTTACCACGTGTGCCAAAGTGGGGAATCTCTGGCACAGTGTGGAAAACATTACTAATACCGTGTCCGACAAAGTCTCGCACAACAGAAAAGCCTTGTGCTTCGGCGTACTCTTGAATGGCTGCACCAATGTCCCCAATGCGTGCTTCTGGCTTAACTTCAGCAATGCCTTTTGTGAGGCACTCTTGTGTCACTTCCACCAGCTTTTTCGCCTTTGGGGAAGGCGTACCGACGAAGAATGTTTTGGATGTATCTCCGTAATAGCCATCCACAATCAGTGTCACATCGATATTAATGATGTCTCCTTCCTTCAGGATCTGCTTGGCATTAGGAATGCCGTGACAGACAACTTCATTCACACTAGTACAGATCGATTTGGGAAAGCCTTTGTAGTTAAGAGGTGCGCTTTTCGCGCCTTTCGCCTGCGTCCACCGTTCCGCTTCGTCATTCAGTTCGAGGGTGCTCACCCCTGGCTTGACCATCGGTTCAAGATGGTGTAGGAGTTTCGCAGCCAAGCGTCCAGAGTAACGCATTTTGTCTAGTTCTCTTTTGGATAAAATAACAATCGTTTCAGTTTTCGTACTTTCGGGTTTCATGAAATTTCATCTAAACTATCTGCTAAGATTATAGTTTGTCCTGTTTCGGCAGATCGCCTAGCCGCATCTGCAACCTTTAGGGTATAAAAGCTTTGTTCTGCGGTTACGTATAAAGGAGTGCCATCGATCAGATGGTCTAAAACTAAAGTTGTATCCAGGGCGAGCATTCCCCGACGACTACCAACTTCTATCGGCGTGGTTTCTCCTGCGCCTACCATGACTCCTTGATCGCCATCAAAAATTAATCCCCCGTTTTCGCCATGAACTTCAAATTTACGTTCTGGCTGCCACATGGTTTCACCTTTACCATAAATCACTTGCGCTAACAACCCACTGCTAAAGCACAGTTGAGTGACGCACAAACAGCTTTGGTAGTATTCTGTTTCTGTCTGCCAAAATCGATTATGGCAGTTAACTGTTAAGACTTTACCAAACAAATCTACAAGACGGTGTAATCTTGAGAGCGCCCCAATCAAGGGAAAGCCGAAAAGCTCGTGATTGTAAGTCCATTTGCGGGGTGCGGGATGCTGGGGATTAATGGTGTTGTAGCGGACATAAAACGCCTGACCAACTTGTGATAGGTGTTGCTTCAACGAGGAATGCATACCACCCAAAAGTTCAATGTGTTCGACGTGGAGAAGTTTATTTTGTGCTTTTGATAAGGTGATCAGTTCTTCTGCTTCAGCCACGTCTAAAGAAAGGGGATATTCAACAATAACGTGTTTGCCGCTCTTTAATGCTGCTCGTGCGATCGCACCATGTTCTCGATTAACAGTGCAAATCGCTACCAGATCCACATCGGGTCGCTCCACGAGTTCTTGCCAAGAACTCATCGCTTCAGTCTGATAGTCTGTTGCAAAGGCTTTTGTCCTCAAGAACGTATTGCCGACAACTGCTACTAGTTGCGATCGTTCATCATTAAGCAATACCTCGGCTCGTAGCTTTGCTACATAGCCTGTACCAACTAAACCTACACGCACAGGTTGTTCTGCAAAACAAGCAGATCCCTCAGACATAATTGTCATCCCCTCTATTTATTTTTTTTAGGTACACAGACGCGATCGCGTCTCTACTCGTTAAGTTTTTGGCAAAATCCTGTCTTTTTTCACAGCTATAACTTTTCTTAATAAACTGACTTTGAGTCGCTGCTTTTAATAAGTAAAACTTATCTGTATTAACCAACTAAATCTCATTACTAATCGGGGTCAATTTTCAGTTACATCCTTTTCTTTTTCTCGTAGTATCAGAAGTGAAGCAAATTTGAACAAGCGGCTAATCCGAGCGGATCAGCCGTGGTATTTGCTTTAGGATAACTTATACTCCCGTCTGCATTCGAGAGGATTACTGAAATGGCAACTTTTAAAGTCACACTGATCAACGAAGCTGAAGGTCTAAACCAAACAATTGACGTTGATGATGATACCTATATTCTAGACGCTGCTGAAGAAGCTGGTTTGGATCTACCCTACTCTTGCCGCGCTGGTGCTTGCTCTACCTGTGCTGGTAAACTCGTATCTGGTACTGTTGACCAGTCTGACCAGTCATTTTTAGACGATGACCAAATGGAAGCTGGATATGTGCTGACCTGTGTCGCCTACCCAACCGCTGACGTCACCATCGAAACCCACAAAGAAGAAGAACTTTACTAAAAGTCGGCATTTCCAACTCAAATCTCTTACAAGAGGCTGATCAAGCCGCCTAATTCTTTGTGAAAATGTAGCAGTAAAAGAAAATAAGCAGCTATGTCTGCTTCTTGAATCTACTTCGGCAAACAGTCTATATAACGTTATTACGTCAAGCAGGAATACAGGAAAAATTGTATTCCTGCTTTATTAATATGCTTCTATAGCAGTCCGATCAGATTTGTGAAATTATTCGTAGGGTGGGCATTGCCCACCAAACCTGGTAATGGTGGGCAATGCCCACCCTACTTAAGAACACCCCACTGGCGGCGCACCGCCCGCTACGAATGAAAGAAACACATTCATTCCTACTCCCCACTCCCGTACAGACGCAGGACTTACGCAACTGGCACAAGCGATGGCGCGGCGTAGCGGCGCCGAGCGCAA
>CAZZYE010001135.1:0-2809 GCA_964658145.1 uncultured Stigonema sp. | reverse complement strand
TTATATTAAGGCTTTAATTCCCCTTTGGATCTCAAAATAAGCGAACGTACAGTTAGAAATCCGCCATCAACCGTTCCAGCATACTTTCATGAACTCAACTTCAAATCAATACGGTTCAGTTAGAAGCCGTCACTCCCTGAAGATCTGAACATACCCCCCTTAAAAAGGGGGGAAAAAGCCCCCCTTTTTAAGGGGAGCCAGCGCTGCAGGAGGGTTAGCCCGACCTAGGCGACTGGTGAAGCAGCGCGCATGAGGCGGGTTTCCCGCGCCCAGGCGACTGCTGAACCCGAAGGGCGTGGGCTAGTTCAGATCAAAGCCTTAACACCAAGCGTATTGAACTTCAAATAGAGTTACTCGGAAAACAGTAAAGCTGTAACTTGCTCTAACACTTTCAGTCCCCGCAAAGAACCTCGAATCAGCCGAGTTGCGGCAATGGGTTGTCGGAGCATTGCTATAGTTAAGGCTAAAGGCTGTAGTGAACCATCAGGACTCAGTGCTGGGGTCAAGTCAGGTATATCGTGGTAGCAATTGTCACTCACTACTCGTAGCATTGCCACTGCTACTCCAGCTTGGCTGAAAAACTCCAAAGCAGCAAAGCCTTCCATATCCACAACATCTGCTTCTGACATCTCACCTAGGTAACGTTTTTCTGTAGCAGAGCAAACTACGCGATCGCTCGTCAATGCCTTCACTATCGAAATTTCTTGGAGACGTTCGTAAAGTAACTCTGTCAAAGTGCGATCGCAGCACAAAAGCGAGGAAGTACTAGCTGCTTGATAAACACAATCCTGATACAACACAATATCCCCCACTTGGTAGCGCGGGATCAAGCTACCACAAAGACCCATCACCAGCACACTGGGCTGTGAATGATTCAGAAATTGCTCATGTCGCCATGTTTGCAAGTATTTAGTTAACGGCTTGATCCCAACGGGGATCGGTATCACTGACGGCGTAGAACCAGTAGCGCGGCTCAAGCCTCGACACACTGCCTTGTACTCTGCCCCCCGACAAACCAGAATCGTTGGCAATGCTGAAAAATTAGGCATTAGCCCTCTCAGCAGTCTGGGGTTTGCGTTTGGGAATTAACTGAACAAGCAAAATAGCCAATTTTCCTATTTTATGTCCATTTTGGAAACAATACTGTTAAATATACTTCTTTATAACCTGTTATACCTATTTAATAGAGCATACAATCAAAAATTAGTGATAATCTCACTCAATAATGGTAAAGCCTAATCGCCAAACGACTGTACGAGAGCGCTTTAATATTTCTAGATTAGCTATTCAATATTCCTGGCTGACCCTGAGTTTTTGGATTGCAGTGGCGGTAGCTGGAGTTTTGGCTTTCAGTTCGCTCAAGTATGCTTTGTTTCCAGATATTACCTTTCCAGTGGTGGTAGTGAATGCTACAGCGCCACTGACGATGGATACAGAGGCAAAGCTTACCATACCACTAGAACAGCGTCTCCGCTCTCTAGAAGGACTCGATGAAATCAACTCCTCCACCTATCCTGGTCAAACTGCCATTAGCCTGTCTTTTGCTGTCGGGACTAACCTTGAGGAATCGACCCGTAAAGTAGAAACAGCAGTCAAGCAGGTAATGCCAAAGGGAGCAACTTTTAAAATTATTCCCCTGAACCTGAACGAGTCAGCTGCCATTAGCTACGCCGTAGAAAGTCCGAGTCGCAGTTTAACCGAACTGACCAAGCTAGCCAAAGACCAGATTGTGCCTGCAATCAAAAAACTGCCAGGAGTACTTAAAGTCGATCTGCTGGGCGACCAGAGTGCATCTCCTCCTCCGACAGCAGCCAGTATAACTGCTTCGTCACAAGAAGGAGAGACATTGGTGCGATTTAACGGCAGAGATGCTTTGGCTTTTCAAGTGATTAAGCGCGGTGACGCCAACACTCTGGAAGTGGTTAGTCAAGTAGAAAAACAAGTGCAAAAACTACGGTCTACCCTACCCAATGTGCAACTAAACTTGGCTGCTACTCAGGCAGAGTATATCCGCAAAGCTACTCAAGCGACTATAGATGCTCTGATTGAAGCAATAGTTCTGTCAGTAGTAGTCATTTTTCCTTTTTTGCGGAACTGGCAAGCTACCTTGATTTCCGCACTGGCGATCCCCACATCTCTTTTGGGGACGTTCATCGTCATGGCTATCTATGGTTTCAACCTAGAGACGATCACGCTGTTGGCGCTGGCTTTGGTGATTGGGATTATTATTGATGACGCGATCGTTGATGTAGAAAACATCATCAGGCACATTGAAAACGGAGAACCCCCAAAACAAGCGGCGCTTGCTGCCACAAATGAGATTGGATTAACAGTCACCGCCGCAACGTTTACAGCAGTGGCAGTTTTTCTACCGATAGGTTTGATGGGTGGGGTGATTGGTCAGTTCTTTAAGCCTTTCGGCATCACTGTCTCAGCAGCAATGCTCACTTCTTTGTTGGTCGCCCGGACATTATCCCCGGTTTTAGCTATCTCCTGGCTCAAGCCCAAATCCTCGCGTTACTCTCATAAACAAGGAAATATCAGTCGGGGCTTTGAGCAATTTTACCGTGATTTATTGAGATGGTCTCTCAATCATCGGATCGTAGTCATGGGGTTAGCTGTACTTACCTTGATCGCTGGTATAGCTTTGATCCCGCTGATCCCTAAAGGATTTATTCCTAAACTGGATCGAGGAGAGTTCAACATTGTTTATACAGCCCCTTTGCCAACTTTCCCTCAGCAGAGACAAGGGGACAAGGAAAATTTTTCCACGAACGTACAGACGTTCCGCCGGAACGTCTCTTCCCCA
>CAZZYE010001134.1:0-2817 GCA_964658145.1 uncultured Stigonema sp. | reverse complement strand
TGCCCAAAAAGAAGCAAGTGCGATCGCACCCCTACTCAGAACCCAACCCCTAATCGGTAATCAAGCAACCAAAACCGCAGTATTACAACGTTTACCTTCGGCACGCATTGTTCATTTTGCTACTCATGGCATACTTGATGATGTCCAAGGTTTGAATAGTAGTATTGCTCTTGCACCAAACCCTTCTATTCACGGTAAAAAGGTCAATCAGGGCGATAATGGTTTATTGACAGCCTCTGAAATCCTAGATTTAAAACTGAATGCCGAATTGGTTGTCTTGAGTGCTTGCGACACTGGACGCGGACGCATTACAGGTGATGGCGTGATTGGTTTATCTCGTTCTCTGATTAGCGCAGGTACACCTAGTATAGTCGTCTCATTGTGGGCGATTTCGGATGATTCTACTGCCTTTTTGATGACCCAGTTTTATCAAAATTTGCTACAAAATCTTGACAAAGCTACAGCATTAAGAAACGCGATGCTGGCTACTAAGCAAAAGTATGGCAGTCCTTCGCAGTGGGCTGCATTTACGTTAATCGGGGAAGCAGAGTAAACTTCTTGCAAAAGTCCCAAAAAATGAATAATTAACCGCAGATGAACGCAGATGAAATCTATTTTAGTCTCGCAAAGAGTGCCAATATTCCGGCGTCACTTCCTGACCTTCAGAATCAATGCCTTCAAGCAAAAGTGCTTCTAACAACGCTAGTGCCTTGCGTTTTTGGTCTTGCTGCACCAAATCCAGAAAATATTCGCGCCTTGCTGCTATAGGTACCTGCTATCACTTGTGCCTCTACATAAACGCGCACCTCATCAGGTATATCAATATTGATATTCATCGGCTTTTGCTTGATACCCTCATTATTTTAGCTTACATGTAAACTCTAGCATTCTCTTCATTGTTTGCCAAAAATTGCATAACCTCAATACACCTTGTTTTGGTCGTGTTTACTAGTCAACACGGGTATTTTCTTGACCTTCTATTACGTCCGTGCGATCGCCGCAACATGGGTAGGTTTCCGTTGGGGAAAAATTGCTATGCAGGAGGTAAAATATATCAGATATGATATAAGATAAGTATGGACAATGATGATAAACCTCTAGTTTGGCTGCATGGGGAAGTCAAAACTCCACCCTTTAGTCAAGAAGCCCGTATCGAGACAGGTGTGCTGCTTAGACAATTACAGCAGGGTGAGAACCTTGGAATGCCCTACTCAAAACCAATACCTAGTGTTGGAACACATTGCTATGAGTTGAGGGTTCGGGATGCAGACAAAAACTGGCGGATCATCTACCGAATTGATGATGATGCAATTTTGATTATTGAGGTGTTCAACAAAACAACTAGAGCAATACCAAACAATGTAATTGAGACTTGTAAAAAGCGACTGAGCAAGTATGACTTGGACAAAGAGGAATAGCGTTATGGATCAAGCTAAAAGAGAACGTTTGGAAGCAAAAGGTTGGAAAGTTGGAACCGTTTCAGAATTCTTAGAACTAACACCACAAGAAGCTGCTTTAGTTGAAATTAAATTAGCCCTTAGTCATGCGCTAAAAAAGCGGCGGCAAAATCTTATGACGCAGGCTGAACTGGCAGAAAAAATTCACTCCAGTCAACCACGTATTGCAAAGGCTGAAAATGGGGATACCGCAGTATCTATTGAATTACTGATACGAGCAATGTTAGCTACAGGTGCAACTCCTCAAGAAATTGGACAGGTAATTGCCAACACAGGATCAACACTAACACAAAGATAGGTTTCTTCGCTTATGCGGTAAGTACTATATGCTCCATCCTAAACTCAGCAGAGAAGAAATTGCTCAACGTGGCAAAGGCATTTATGAGGATCGTATCCGTACTCAAGTCGAAACAGCAAACAACATTGGCAAGATTGTTTCAATTGATGTCGAAACTGGCGAGTATGAAATTGGGGATGATTTAGTTGTAACTCCTTCTTCGATTGCAAGCCAAACATCCGGGTGCAGCAATTTGGACGGAAAGAATCGGCTTTAATGCTGTCTACGCGATTGGCGGTACGTTGATTAGCACTGCACAGTGATACATGGGACTGTAGTTGGACTTCAGGCACGAATTAGTGTTATTTTTCGTCTTCCAGGACGCTCAGCTCAAGAGTTTGAGTGCGTTATTGATACAGGTTTTGAAGGGTTCTTGACCTTACCGCCCGCTATAATTACTGAGCTTGGTTTACCGTATCTCAGCGAAATCAATGCCAATCTCGCTGACAACACAAATATCGTAGCTGATGTTTATCTAGCGACCATTGTCTGGAAGGGCGTAGATCGTAATGTTGCAGTTCTAGCAATGGGTCGTCGTCCACTGGTTGGGACTGCGTTGCTTAAGGATTATCATCTCAGTGTAGATTTCTGTGAGGGTGGCGCAGTCATCATTGACGACATTTTGTGACCTAGTAGCGTAGGTTAGATGGACAATATATGTGTCACCAAAAATTGGCGACCCGCCGCAACAATTACAGGAGTTACCCGGTGCCCAAAAAGAAGCAAGTGCGATCGCCCCCCTACTCAGAACCCAACCCCTAATCGGTAATCAAGCACCCAAATCCGCAGTCTTGCAGCGTTTACCTTCGGCACACATTGTTCATTTTGCTACTCATGGCATACTTGATGATGTCCAAGGTTTCAATAGTAGTATTGCTCTTGCACCAAATCCCTCTGTTCAAGGTAAAAAGGTCAATCAGGGCGATAATGGTCTATTGACAGCCTCTGAAATCCTAGATTTAAAACTAAATGCCGAATTGGTTGTCTTGAGTGCTTGCGACACTGGACGCGGACGCATTACAG
>CAZZYE010001133.1:0-2819 GCA_964658145.1 uncultured Stigonema sp. | reverse complement strand
ATGCCCCATGCCCTATGCCCCATTACATCCTGTTGCCAAAACTGTAACCGCCCAATGATTATCTCATCTGAAATGCCATAGTCAATAGAAAGACTTTGGGGATAATGGTGGTTACATGAAGCAAAAATTTAGTCATGGTCGGCAAAACTTCCTGCAAAGACGTTACGGTGTTCGCTTGGGGAGACGCTACGTTCTAGCTGCTGCAGGTGTTGTTCTTATGGGTGTCTTAGGGTGTTCTCAGATCAATAGTAGCACGAGCGCCCTTGCTCAATCGGCTTTGCCGGAGTCAGAATCTCCCATATCAAAAAGAAAATTGAATCCTGATAGCAAACTTGTTACTGCTAATACTAAATTTGGCTTCAAACTTTTTTCCGAAGTTCTCAGACAAGATAGTAGCAAAAACGTTTTTGTTTCACCTTCAAGTGTAGCGATCGCCCTTGCTATGACGTACAACGGTGCTAGTGGTTCTACTCAAGAAGCAATGGCAAAGGCACTGGAGTTACAAGGAATGAGTTTAGATACTATCAACTCTTCTAACGCAGCATTAAAAACGCTTTTAGAAAACATCGACCCGAAAGTACAACTAACTGTTGCTAACTCGCTTTGGGCAAGTCAAGACACTAGCTTTAAGCCAGAATTCATCCAGAAAAATCAAGATTTTTACACAGCTAAGATAACAAATTTAAACTTTAGAAATGCAGATGCACCTAACATTATAAATAAATGGGTTCAGGAGAAAACACGCGGAAAAATCAATCAGATGGTCGAAAAAATAGACCCTTCGCAAGTGCTATTTCTCATCAATGCCATCTACTTTAAAGGTAGCTGGACAAATGAATTTGACAAAAAGCAAACGGCTGATTATCCCTTTAACCTCACATCAAGCGAGCAGAAACTATACCCAATGATGTCGCAAACGGGTAAGTACAAATATTATGAAAACGAACTATTTCAGGCGGTAAGTCTACCTTATGGTAGAGATGGTAAGGTCAGCTTTTATATTTTCTTACCTCAACAGAATAGCTTAGATGCCTTTTATCAAAACTTAAACACAGAGAACTGGGAAAAATGGATGACTCAGTTTAATAAGCAAGAAGGATTTATTCGCTTGCCCCGCTTCAAGATAGACTACGATATCACACTTAATAAGGCACTCACAGCTTTAGGTATGGCTGAGGCTTTCAGCAACGAAGCGAATTTTTCTGGTATGGGTAAAAATCTGAAAATTAGCGAGGTTAAGCAGAAAACTTTTGTCGAGGTCAATGAAGAAGGTACAGAAGCCGCTGCTGCGACTTCTGTGGGCATAGTGGCATTATCTGCTCGCATGCCTGCCCAAGAGCCATTCCGAATGATTGTGAACCATCCCTTCTTCTGTGCGATTCGGGATAATCAAACAGGAAGCGTTTTGTTTATGGGTTCAATTGTGGAACCGCAATCTTAAAAAGGATTCGTTTCCGGAAGGCTACGAGAACGGCTGACTTCAGTATTAGCTGGCGATGCTTCTGATATATTCGGTGCATTTACCTCACTAAAACGCTCGCTTTGCTGCAGCACTAAACCGTCAACGCGATCGTGCCCACTTTCTTTGTCTATACAAGTATCTTCCCCAGAACCCCGGCTTTCATGGGAATTGCTGCTTTGTACAGTCGGGCGCAAGGCGCTTAAAACCGTTTTAATCACAACAGCACTGGGTACTGCCAAAATTATACCCAGGAAACCGCCGATCCTTGCTCCTGTCAAAACAGAAATCAGCAACCAAACTGGGTTTAAACCAGTAAAACTCCCTAAAATGCGGGGGGCGATTAAGTTTTCGAGAATTTGCTGCACGATGACTGCTGCAATCAACATCCTCACTCCCATAGTAATATCTTGCAGCGCCACGAGCAATGTTGTTGTGGCGATACCCACAGAACCACCATAGGGAACTAGTGCCATTAAGCCAATAGTTAAGCCAAATAGCAACCCAAATGGTACTTTTAGCCATAAAAAGGTAGGAATGAGGGCTGATGCCATACAGGTAGAGACAATCAGCTGGGTGATGAAGAAATTTTGAAAGCTGAGGCGTACTGTTTGAGAAAAAGCCTCGCGGAATTTCCTGGGTAGCCAATCTACCAAACTTTGCCAAAGTTCATCTCCATGCTGTAGGAGATAGAAAGTCAAAACCATTGTCAAGAGAAAGTCCAGCAGGCTAGTAAGTGTAACTACAGCCAGATTTAAAACTTGTCCGGCGATCGCCTGTAATTGTCCCTTGACGCGATCGTTGATTTGCACTACCAAAGCATCAAGGTTGATCGGGATACCAAAGTTTTCTGCTTTCTCGTTCAACATCATCAACTGATAACGTCCAGAATCAATTAATTCTGGCAAGCGAGCTACTAATTGCTGCGCTTGAGTTAAGGCTAGCGGAAAAAGGGTGACACCCAGAGCCAATAAAATTGATAAGGCGAGTAAAAAGACTAAAATAGCAACTTGCTCTCGCTTAGCACCCTGACGTACCATCCAGCTTACGGGATAATTAAGCAGAAACGCTAGAACTGACGCTCCGACTAAAATTACTATTAGCGAGTGAAAGTAATTAAAAATTGCTGAAATCGCCCACCCATTAAGCACTAGCAGCGGAGCGAACAGAGTAATAGCGCTAATTTGCGCTATTGGTGTTAGTGTCTGCCACCAGTCGAAAAGCTTGCGTGTCGTCTGCATCTGCTGATTGCGGGATAAAACTAAATAAATTTTTTCCTAAGAGTCTATTATCTCTGACTACACCATTGTGATTCATCTGTCTAGCTTGGGATTACACTTATTAAAATGAAAAATCTTGA
>CAZZYE010001132.1:0-2822 GCA_964658145.1 uncultured Stigonema sp. | reverse complement strand
CCTGTATATTTATGAACAAAAACGACAAGGGATAATTGAGCATGACTCAAAAAAAGCGAGCGTTAATTACTGGTATTACCGGTCAAGACGGTTCATATCTAAGTGAGTTTTTGCTAGATCAAGGTTATGAGGTTCATGGCATTATTCGTCGGACTTCTACCTTCAACACAGACCGCATCGATCACATTTACGAAGATCCTCATAAAGAAGGAGTACGGTTGTTTCTCCACTATGGGGACTTGACAGACGGTACTACACTACGTCGCATTTTAGAAGAAGTCCAGCCAGTAGAAATTTACAATCTGGGTGCTCAATCCCATGTACGGGTAAGTTTTGATTCTCCAGAATACACAGTGGATTCAGTAGGAATGGGAACCCTGCGTCTATTGGAAGCAATCCGTGACTATCAGCAACGCACCAAAATTCAGGTACGCTTCTACCAAGCAGGTTCTTCGGAAATGTATGGCTTGGTACAAGAGGTGCCACAAAAGGAGATAACACCGTTCTATCCCCGCAGTCCTTATGCATGCGCTAAGGTTTACGCTCACTGGCAAACGGTGAATTACCGCGAATCCTACAATCTGTTTGCGTGTAATGGTATACTTTTTAACCATGAATCACCGCGACGAGGGGAAACCTTTGTGACGCGTAAAATTACAATGGCAGTGGCTCGCATTGTGGCTGGGAAACAGAAAAAACTTTACATGGGCAATTTAGATGCCAAGCGAGATTGGGGCTACGCCAAAGATTACGTTAAGGCAATGTGGTTGATGCTACAGCAAGACCAGCCAGACGATTATGTGATTGCTACGGGTGAAACCCATGCAGTGCGGGAGTTTTTAGAACTGGCGTTTAGTTATGTGAATCTCGATTGGCAAGATTATGTAGAGTTTGATGAGCGCTATCTCCGTCCATCTGAGGTAGACTTATTAATTGGCGACTCTACTAAGGCACGGCAAAAGTTGGGCTGGAAACTATCGGTAACATTTGAAGAACTGGTAGCCTTGATGGTAGAAGCAGACCTGCAAGCGCAAGGTTTGACTTCACCAAATGCAAAGGTGGCACAAGTGATTAAAGATAATGCCATGATTCGCCAAGAACTGCGTATGCTCCACTTCTAAGTTACAATCACCAGGATGAAAATATGAACACCTTAGAACTAAAGAACAAAAGGATTCTCGTAACTGGTGGAGCGGGTTTTTTGGGGCGTCAGGTAATAGACCAGCTGTGTCAGGCAGGTGCAGAACGAGAGAAAATTACAGTGCCGCGATCGCGGGATCTAGATTTACGTGTCTTAGAAAATTGCCAGCGTGCAGTTGACCAGCAAGACATTGTTATCCATCTAGCAGCTCATGTGGGCGGTATTGGTCTCAACCGCGAAAAACCTGCCGAATTATTCTACGACAACTTGATGATGGGAACCCAGTTGATTCATTCAGCCCATAAAGTTGGAGTGGAAAAATTCGTTTGTGTTGGCACTATCTGCGCCTATCCCAAATTTACCCCAGTTCCATTTAAAGAAGATGACCTGTGGAATGGTTATCCAGAAGAAACTAACGCCCCCTATGGAATAGCAAAAAAAGCCCTTCTCGTACAATTGCAAGCTTATCGCCAGCAGTACGGCTTTAATGGCATTTACCTGCTACCAGTAAATTTATACGGTCCTGAAGATAATTTTGACACCAAAAGTTCCCACGTGATCCCAGCTTTGATTCGCAAAGTTCAAGAAGCGCAAAGCAAAGGAGAAAAGAAACTCCCAGTTTGGGGTGATGGTAGTCCGACTCGTGAGTTTCTATATTCCCTTGACGCAGCGCGGGGCATTGTCATGGCTACTCAATTCTACAACGACCCTGAACCCGTGAACTTGGGAACAGGATCGGAAATTTCCATCCGCGATTTGATTAATCTCATCTGCGAACTCATGGAGTTTAAAGGCGAAATTGTTTGGGAAACTGACAAGCCCAATGGTCAACCTCGCCGTTGTTTGGATACGGAACGGGCTATGAATGCTTTTGGTTTCACCGCTCAAGTAGACTTCAAGCAAGGGCTAAAGAATACCATTGAGTGGTGGCGTCAAAACGCCGCATAATTGTAGGTAGGGCATCTGCCCTACTTCTCAACAGAGAAATGCAAAAAACAGCCGTTCGCTATCGCTTTCTGAAAAAACGTCAATCACTGACAGTAACACAGTGGAGGCACTTAAGCGATCGCATCTGCACAAATCTTTCAACCTCTCCCCTGTTTAAAGAAGCAAAAACAATACTCGCTTATTTCAGCTTTCGCCAAGAACCTGATATCAGTCCCCTATTTACAGATATTCCTACTCAGGGCGAAGATGCCCACCCCATAAAAATATGGGGTTTTCCTCGCTGCGTTGAGAAATCCCTTCATTGGCATATCTGGACACCTAACGAGGCCGTAAAAACCGGGGTTTATGGCATTAGAGAACCATTACCCGAAGCACAAACCATAACTCCTGCGCAAGTAGATTTAATTCTTGTTCCCAGTGTTGCTTGCGACTATCAAGGATATCGCTTGGGTTACGGTGGGGGATATTACGATCGCCTGCTAAGTTCCCCTGAATGGGCAAAAAAGCCTACCATCGGCATTGTGTTTGAATTTGCCTATGTGCTCTCGCTACCTATTGAACCGTGGGATAAACAGTTACATGCTGTATGTACAGAAACAGGGCTGAAGATCATCCGTAGCTAAGTTGTAGAGACGCGATATATCGCGTCTCTACAGGAGTCAGGGGGAACTCTTGAATTCCTCTTAGGGGTTTCCAAGTAAAAAAATATCCAATTATTTCTTGTGGGATGGGC
>CAZZYE010001131.1:2414-2823 GCA_964658145.1 uncultured Stigonema sp. | reverse complement strand
TCCCCACTCCCAAATTTCAAAGTTGGTTAAAGTTGTTGTTACTGGTATTGGTTTAGTCTCAGCCTTAGGCAAAAGCCTAGAGGATAGCTGGAAACAGTTGATAGCAGGTAAATCTGGAATCAAATTGCATCAACCATTTCCCGAACTGGGACTACGTCCTCTAGGGTTAATTGGGACTCAACCAGCACAAGTTAGAATGCTGACTCAACTGGTTATTGCTTCTGCTTTGAAAGATGCTGAGTTAGTTCCACCAATGCCCACCTGTGGAATAGTGATTGGATCAAGTCGCAGTCATCAGGCAGAGTGGGAGCAGATGGTAAGCCAGATGCAAAGGGAAGTGGGTCAGAGACGGGACAGCGGAACGTCTGTACGGATTGGAGGAGTAGGGGAAGAGACGTTCCGCTGTCCC
>CAZZYE010001131.1:0-2404 GCA_964658145.1 uncultured Stigonema sp. | reverse complement strand
TATCTCCCTCATCTTCCCCTACTCCCCCTCTTCTTTCGTGGTTGGAAACTTTGCCCCACATGAATGCGATCGCCGCAGCACGACAAATCGGTGCATCTGGGGTAGTTTTGGCACCGATGGCTGGTTGTGCTACTGGAATTTGGGCGATCGCCCAAGCAGCTTTACTGGTGCAAACGGGGCAATGTCAACAGGTGATTGCTGGCGCAATAGAAGCACCGATTACACCCATGACTATAACTGGGTTTCAGCAAATGGGCGCTTTAGCAAAAACAGGGGCTTATCCGTTTGATTTACAAAGATCCGGTTTTGTGTTAGGAGAAGGCGCAGCAGTCTTTGTCTTGGAATCAGCAGAGTTTGCTCTTCAACGTCAGGCAAAGGTGTATGGTCAAATTCTCGGTTTTGGGTTGACAGCGGACGCATATCATAGCAATTCCCCACAGCCGGAGGGAAAAAGTGCGATCGCTGCTGTAAAGCAATGTTTAGAGCGCAGCCACCTAACACCCAGTGATATTGATTACATTCATGCTCATGGTACAGCTACACAACTCAATGACAGTATAGAAAGCCTGGTGATACAACGGTTGTTTTCTCCTGAAGTGGCAGTCAGTTCAACAAAAGGCTCTACAGGTCACGCTTTAGGAGCATCGGGAGCCTTAGGGGTAGCTTTTTCTCTCATGGCTTTGAAGCATCAAATATTACCTCCTTGTGTGGGATTGCGTCACCCAGAATTTGATTTGAATCTAGTGAGGGCGGCGCGTCACAGTGCAATTAAGAATGTGCTGTGTTTCAGTTTCGGTTTTGGGGGGCAAAATGCGGTGATAGCGTTGGCAAAGTAATTAAAAATTAAAAATTAGAAATTAAATCTGACTTTAGAGGCACAAAGCAGTCAACGGCAGGGTGGGGTTAAGCAGTTTGAAAATTTCCTGACAACTGAAATTACACTCCCGATACTCCTACCGAAAAAAATGGATATGATATAAAAGTCGATAAATCTTAAAAATTGTTTATCAATGCTGATTTCCTCCTCTGGTTTGTCCAAGGTCAAAGACTCAGTAAAAGAAAAAATTCTCTTCGGTAACGAACCTAGTACCGAGTTAATTGCAATCCTTACAGTTTACTTTGTCCAAGGCATTTTGGGGTTGGCGCGTTTAGCCGTCAGCTTTTTCCTTAAAGATGAATTGGGGCTAACTCCGGCTCAGGTTTCAGCGCTATTAGGCATTGTTGCTCTACCTTGGATTATCAAACCACTGTTTGGTTTTATGTCCGATGGCTTACCCATCTTCGGCTATCGACGGCGTCCATACTTGATTTTATCCGGCATACTGGGAGCAATTTCCTGGGTGAGTCTGGCAACAGTAGTTCACACAGCGATCGGGGCTACATTGGCGATCGCACTTACTTCCCTCTCTGTCGCTGTCAGTGACGTGATTGTTGACTCACTAGTTGTTGAACGAGCAAGAGGAGAGTCTCAAGCTAAAGCAGGTTCCCTTCAGTCCCTTAGCTGGGGTACTGTAGCCCTAGGAGGCTTAATAAGCGCCTACTTCAGCGGGATGCTGCTAGAGCATTTCACCACCCGGACTGTATTTTTGATTACCGCCTTATTCCCCCTCATTGTCTCAGCAGTGGCTTGGTTGATTGCTGAATCACCCGTAAGCCAAGCAGTCGAAAACAACAATAGCAGCAATCTGCCCACAGTCAAACATCAACTGCAGCAACTACGCAAAGCTATTACCCAAAAAGCCATTTGGCTACCGACAGCGTTTCTCTTCATCTTCCTATCTACGCCAAGCGCTGACTCAGCCTTTTTCTTCTTCACTACGAACGAACTACACTTTCAACCAGAATTTTTGGGACGGGTGCATTTGGTAACAAGTGTCGCTGGTCTTGTTGGTGTTTGGATTTTCCAAAGTTTCCTCAAAACAGTCCCCTTT
The DNA here is from genome assembly GCA_964658145.1 of uncultured Stigonema sp. GTDB lineage: Bacteria > Cyanobacteriota > Cyanobacteriia > Cyanobacteriales > Nostocaceae > Stigonema. Next base: position 473 of record CAZZYE010001131.1, on the reverse strand, counting down.
CGGGTAATTTTTGGTTGGAGTACAGTCTTATCAGCAGTATTAGGAATGTCGCTACTAGTACTGGTTACTCACACAAACCGGAGTGTGGGTATAGATGACCGCTGGTTTAGTTTGAGTGATAGTCTCATTCTCACCTTGATGGGGCAAATAGCCTATATGCCAGTCTTGGTGCTAGCAGCAAGGCTTTGTCCCCCAGGAGTGGAAGCGACATTATTTGCCGTGTTGATGTCCGTCGTAAACTTGGCAAGAGTGGTTTCCCAAGAACTGGGGGCAGTGCTGACCCATTGGCTGGGGGTTACCGAAACTAACTTTGATGCCCTCTGGCTATTAGTGATCATTACGAACCTTAGCAGGCTGCTGCCATTGCTATTCCTTAAGTGGCTACCTGCCACAGGTCAAACTCAGCCACCAACATCACATCCAGCGTCAGCAAAGGATGGAGAAAAACCATTAGTGGTTAGTTGTTAGTGGTA
>CAZZYE010001130.1:0-2824 GCA_964658145.1 uncultured Stigonema sp. | reverse complement strand
CGTAGGCGACTGGCGCGCGAATTCCATTCGCCAGGGCTTAAGTTGACACCAATGAGCAGTGCTGTGCCCCTACAAATACAATGTGCAATCAACCGGATTTGATATCACAGGAAAAATCAGCTTTTACATTGTCAACAAGCGCTGTTTATATCAACAATATTCATAATTAGTGGCAATAAGCGTTCACCCTGTACCAAATTCCGTACCAATTGCGTACCAAAGTAAATATGCCCAGCAGCCATTATATTCCGTTCATTCCCCGACAACGCACGTTAAAGTAAACACCAAGCTATAAGTCATACATCTTAAAGCTGTATAGCACTTATCATTAATTGATAGGATATGAGATATGTTGATGAAGCCAACGACTAAACGCATTACTTCCTGATGATGTTTATGAGGAGCATTTAAGGCTTTCTGAGTCAGAAAAGCGCATTAAAAAAAGCCAAAAGGCAGCACTTTTAATTAAGGAAGCGATCGCCGCTTGGATAGCTCAAAACGATAAAGCTAGCTACTACACCTAAAAAGGGCAAGGGGACGGCGTGACGGAAGAAACCAACCTCACGTCGTGGTACGTTTAGAAAGTTAAGGAGAAAACAATGGTCAGTAGCATTAAAGAACTTATTGAAGATCCAGTTCTGAGCAGTGCTGATGATTCTGAAGAGAAATTTATCACTAGTGACGTGAACTGGGAAAACTATGAAGCACTGCTAGATAAGCTTGCAGATAATTCTCATTACCGTGTTAGTTATCTAGATGGGTTGTTAGAAATTGTGTCGCCTTCCATCAGACATGAAAACATCAAAACAAATTTAGGTATGCTACTAGAGCGCTTTTTCTATAAGAAGCGCATTCGTTTTATCCCTATGGGAAGTTCCACTTTTAAAAATAGGACAAGAAAAGCTGGAGCGGAACCAGATGAATGTTACTGCATAGGAGAAGAAAAAAAAGTACCGGACTTAGCCATAGAAGTAGTTGTTACTAGTGGCAACATAAGAAAACTAGAAATTTATCGACGCTTAGGAGTTCAAGAAGTTTGGTTTTGGGAGAGATATCAATTTAAAATGTACCACTTACGGGACAATTCTCCAACTGAAAAAGCTGCTGTTTACCCCGACACCTATGGATATGAGCAAATTACGAAAAGCGAGTTGTTACCAGACCTAGACATATCCAAGCTAGAACAATGCATCTCGATCTCAGACTCCATTCTAGCCATTGAAGAATTTGAGCGAGGCATAGAATGAGAGATCGCGCGACCAAATTAATCTATTATTCGATATTTCACTATGCTCGAACTATACGGTGATTGCCAAGCATAGTGGGAAAATGTGAGAGGGGGGCTTGTTCCCCCCTTTTTAAGGGGAGCCAGCGCGCATGAGGAGGGTTAGCCCGACCTAGGCGACTGGTGAGACAGCCCTGAAGGAGGGTTTCCCTCCGTAGGGGACTGCGAACCCGAAGGGCGTGGGCTAGGGGGGATCAGCGCCTTAACTGAACGGTATTGGGGCATAAGACGTTAAGCAGTTGGGGTTAGTTGAGGATGGGGTCAGATGAGCAACCGTACCTCCGTTCGCACACAAGTAGAACATACTTTGGCTCATATCAGTCGATGGCAAGCCTATTGAAACCTTTGGTTAACGATCGCGTCTTTATCCTCCTAATTTTTACAAGCCTAATATTATCTCTTTTTTGTCAATCCATATTACTTGACCGATGTTCTAGCTGTGAGTGCATAAGCTCAAAACGTTAGCATCTATTAATTTGATGTAGTTCGGTAAGAGCAATTTTCGGAGGTGTTGTAGATCTCGTTGGGATTCAGATAGACCAAACGATTTAAAGACGATATCAACTGATTGAGAACATCTCTGGAGGAAACAATTTACCGAACTATAGCGGTTCTCGTTTGAGTACAGTAAACTGTGACCTCTCTCCAAACCTCTCTCCTGCAAGGAGAGAGGCTTACCCCCCTTCCCTTGCAGGGAAGGGGCTGGGGGTTAGGTTAAGCGCTATAAATTCAAACACTATCAACAACAAATGTTGGCATCAGGTTGTATCTACTGGAGATTTTGAGCAATGAATGATTCAAGAATAGGAATTGCTGGTGTTGATACTGGCGAACAAGTAAATTCCAAAGAGATGATTGATGATGCACACAGATTAATGGGAACCTTACCCAAATTTTGGGGTCGGTATTTTCTGGGTACAGAATATGAATATAAGCACAACGAGGAAAACGAATTACTACGCAATAATGGAATTCGAGTTTTGCCAATTTGTAGACAAACTGGCAGAGTAAGTCATTCAGATCTAGGTGAGCAAACAGGAAATCAGGTCATTGAAGACATTTTAGCTACGTTTGGAGAAGATTACCTTGCCTCTAATGGCGGCAGCTTTTTCGTTTTTCTCGATATTGAGCCAGACCCCGAACACCCACCATTATCTACAGAATATTATTTAGGATGGTCAAAGGCTGTTGTCACTAAAAGCACTAAAGTGAAATTCCTTCCTTGTATTTACCTTAGTCAGAAAAATAATCCATCCTCTTTTAGTGCGCTAAAAAGAGCAATAGAACAAGGTGCAGAATGTCATGGTTTGTGGATTGCTCATTACTGGGATAGCCCATTGCTTCAAGCATGGTCTGAGGAAAGAACTCAACCACCAATAGATTTAGATTGTCCAGTTTTAATTCATCAGTATGCGGGTGACCAAACTGGTGTTCATACAGTTGAGGGAACAAAAGTTACATACGATTTCAACCAGATTAATCCATCTCTAGATATGAACTCAATCCTCCACAGATTGATTTTGCCACAGCCAGTTTAAG
>CAZZYE010001129.1:0-2838 GCA_964658145.1 uncultured Stigonema sp. | reverse complement strand
CAACGCCACTCCTCTCAACGCGGGGAACCCGCGCACTCTTTGTGGCTCCCCTACGTATATTTCAAAAATAAAATACGATTCCTATACCAACGACAAAATTAGATGAATAATGTTATAGCTTAGCGGCTTGTGGCTTCGCTTAGAGATGTTTTTGTGTCTAAGCTTTGCTGCGGCAGATGCTTCATTTCCCAAACTTTGAGCAAAATCAGGTATTCATAGAATGCCTGTAATGTACACCAAGCTAACCCAGCGCTTCCGTCTAGGCAACCGCCTAAAAGAAAATACATATACAAAAAGCGTAGCAGTGGTCTTGCTGGTAAGCGCAACGACAAATCTTTCAAAGCGCGGCGTCGTTCAACTTCAGACTTACCAAAGAATAAATCCTGCCAGCAAACGTTTCCGGTTTCTAATTGATCGAGGGTTTCTTTGGCTTCATCTGTAGAGTAACGGTTGTGCTTTTCAATCCAGCGACTTAAGCCTTTGCTACAAGTGTAGTGAGGATAGCTTTCCTTTAAAAAGCTTGTCTCGCCCTCACAAACTTCTCGTTCAGTATGACCGTAATCTGTAAACCAGACTTTGCCGTGGCGGAAAAGGCGCAATTGGTAGCGGGGATACTGAGTACTACGACGAATCCAACGATTCATGAACATGACACGTTCAGCAACGTAGTAGCCAATGTAGTCTGGATGATCAATAGCCGAGTTGCATTCCGCAAATAGTTCTGGTGTCATGCGCTCGTCGGCTTCCAGAATATAGACCCATTCGTGCTTGGGAGGGATAGATTCTAGCATCCAAGTACGCTGACGACCGTGGCTTTCAAAAGAGTTTTGGGCGAGGCGGATCGGATAGTGACGGGCAATTTCTACAGTGCGATCGCTACTGTATGAGTCCACAACAATAATGTCATCAGACAACTTTGCCGATTCAATACAAGCGGCAATATCTAGCTCTTCGTTATAAGTCAGTATATAAATTGAGAACATTCCTAACTCTTAGTAATCTTTTTATTGTGTTAAATTACACATTATATCCGAAATTAGTCTTTACACTTTGACCAACCTAAAGGAGTCAAGAGCCAGTCAAGCATGAAAATACTTTCCCCACTCATGTAAGGGCGGGGTTTCCCCGCCCCTACGACCTGAAAACTTCTTCGTATTGCAGCGCCCTGAATAACCGCTATAAATACTGGATTAGCGTGCCGGCGCCTTACGTCCACTACTTTGTAAAGCACCCGTACCTCTTAATCCTGTCCAACCGATGATAATATAACCGATGGACAACAGTAAACTGCTAATTCCAATACGCAGTCCTGACTTCCAAGCTCTGTCTCTAGTTTGCTTCTCAGCTTGTTCCTTACCCTCGCGAATTTGGTTCTTTTGTTGAGCAGCAGCTGTCTGGGGATCGCTTTGAGTTTGGATATATTTGTCAAGCTCTTGAGGGTTTGCCTTAAACTTCTTCAGCAAGTCTTTCTGAGATTGAGGAAGGCTAGGGTTATCAAGTGCTTGCTTATATTTCTGGTCATCTTTAAGTAGATTAGTAAACTGAGCTTTGAATTGAACTTTCTGCTGTTCTACCGCTGCTTTCACCTTGTCATTGTTCAATTGCGCTTGCACTTTACTGAGCTGCTGGTTCACTTGGCTTTCTTTCTGTTCTGCTTCCTTATTAATTTGTTCTACTGTTTGATCGCTTGCTTGACGGACATTGTTAAGGTGCAGGGGAAAAATCAGCAAGAACAAGAATCCTAAGATAGCAGACAGTATTAGTGCTGGGAATCTCAAGTCTATAGCCGGACGACTATCATCATCAGCAGTATCAAACCAATGTCCGATAAATAGCATACCCAAGCCGATCAGCGGCACAACTCCCCGATCAACTAGCGCCGTTGCCAACTCAATTTGCCAGATCCTATTGGTTGGCTGGAAGGGAAACAACAGAATCAGAAAATCTACCAAAAAGGACAGAATTAAGATGACTCCAACTACCTTGAGTACGCGAGCAGCGCTGATTGCTGCAGCCAAACGATTATTCATACTTTTTCGTCTCTTAGTTAACAAACAGTAGTGATTACCTATTTAAAATTACACAAGTTGCAGACCATGTTCATTCCTGAGAGCGTCAATTCAGTAATCTTAGAAAGACCTCTCCCCTAACCCCTCCCCTACGAGGGGAGGGGGATCAGACTCCCCCTTTGCTTGTAGGAAAGGGGGCTGGGGGGTTAGGTTTTTGAGCGCTGAATCGGTGTTCTATGCGGGTTATAAATGAATCTGCTATCTGCCAAGAGAAGGCAGTGGTATAATTTTAATCTCTATTTGTTTCAAGTTACACCAAATTAGCAATTGGAATTTAGTGTGTCTTCACGAAATTCCTGCCCCCTGCCCCCCTTATTGAAGGATTTTTTCCCAAACTGGTAGATCCTCAGGACGGTCAACATCAGCTAAAGTTTGTAAGTTTACCACAGATAAATTAAGTTTCTGGGCAATATCTATAGTTTGTTGCAATACTCGGTTAGTTCCCCAGTCAATGTTGGTAAATAATTCACAGAACGATCACCGCAAACCAATTAAGTAATAGCCACCATCTATTGCTGGACCAAGCACGAGGTCACACTGATGGAGTTGCTCCTCGGCTGGTGCTAAAATTTGAGCATTAATACCAGGGCAATCAGTACCGATACATATTGCCCGCCCTTGCTATGCAACTTAAAGCTATTTTCATGTAAATAGACCACATTGTAGGGGCACGGCACTGCCGTGTCCCTACGGCAATCTACTGGGTAATAAACAGAAAATAGCTGTAATAAAGACAATATTTGATGACAATAGGACGGTGTAACCTGTG
>CAZZYE010001128.1:0-2838 GCA_964658145.1 uncultured Stigonema sp. | reverse complement strand
GAATTACGAATTACGAATTAGTAATTATTTGGCTCACCCGTACAATGCACGCACCCACTGCCATTCCTGAATTAAGCCATCAACCAAGGACACTTGCGGTTGGTAGCGGAGGATTTTCTGCGCCTTGGATACATCAGCAGCAGTGTGACGGGCGTCTCCCATCGCCTTTTCAATGTGGTTTCTTTTAATTGGTCGCCCAACAATTTCTTCCATCGTGTCCAGGACTTGTGTTAAAACCACCCTGCTACCGCCACCTATGTTGAAGATTTCGCCCACAGCTTCTGGTACGGTAGCTGCTGCTAAATTGGCTGCTACTGTATCACTCACAAATGTAAAGTCCCGCGTTTGTCCACCATCGCCGTAGATGGGAATCGCCTCATCCTGTAAAATAGATTTGAAAAACTTATGAAATGCCATATCTGGTCGCTGTCTTGGACCATAAACGCTGAAATAGCGCAATGCTACAAAAGGCACGCCAAAGTTTTTGTAATATAGCTGACACAACTGTTCAGCTGCTAGCTTAGTAATACCATAAGGAGAAACCGGCTTGGGACAAATACTCTCGTCGGTGGGTAAAGTTTCAGCGTCACCGTACACGCTGGATGTAGAGGCAAATACTAACCTGAGGAGGTGTTTAGCATCCTTTGCTGCTTCTAGCAAAACTTGTGTGGCGTTAATATTTCGCTCGGTGTAAGCGCGGAAACCTTGACCCCAACTCGCTCGTACCCCGGCTTGAGCTGCTTGATGGTAAACTACGTCTACCGTTGCTAGCAGGTTCTGCCAATCTAAAAACTGAATATCTGCCTCTATTAATTTAAAGTGGGGGTGATTTTGTAAGTGTGCTATGTTCTTGCGCTTTAAAAGGGGGTCATAATAATTGGTGAATTCATCAATTCCGATGACTTCGTCTCCTTGTTTCAACAATGCTTCTACAAGGTGAGAGCCAATAAACCCTGCGGCTCCGGTAACGATACTTTTAGTCATGATTCCTGACTTTTTGATACTTTTATCAATCTCAATATTTAAAGGTTAATCCTTACATTCAGGTATCCGCCATTACTTTACAATTACTTTTTAGCAATAAATTTAATCAACGAGAATCATGGAAAACACGTAAATTTGGTGAGATACTTAGAATTACTGACAGTATTTATACTGAAAGATATAAATTTTTATTTATACACACCAAGTTAAATGCTAGAATATAGCAGCATATCTGATGTAAAGTGTAGGGTGGGCATTGCCGACCAAAACCCGGAAATGGTGGGCAATGCCCACCCTACGTGTATTTGAAAAATTAAATAGGAATCCTATAGTTAAGTAGAAAGATACAAATAACTCTAAAATGTTTCTTGTAAAGATAGGGCGGGCGAGACGCCCAACGCCAGTCGCATAGGTCGGGCTAACCCTCCTCATGCGCGCTGGCTCCCCCACAAGAAAAGTAACTAAGATTGTGGGGTGGGCATCCTGCCCGCCCTACTTTAGTTTTATTGGCAATCTCGCTTTGCAAGGGACTCACGAGGAAATAAGTGAAAGTTTTAGTTGTAGGTAATGGAGGGCGGGAACACGCCTTAGTCTGGAAACTGCTGCAATCAAAGCAAATTGAGCAAGTTGTGTGTGTGCCTGGGAACGGGGGTACAGCTAGCATGGAAAATTGCCAAAATCTGCCCTTGGCAGTAGATGACTTTGAAGGTATAAGCAAATTTGCCCAAAATAATGGTGTAAATCTTGTGGTGGTGGGACCAGAAGTACCACTGGCAAAAGGAATAACAGACTATCTTCAAGACAAAGGTCTGATGGTTTTTGGTCCTACTAAAGCCGGGGCGCAAATTGAAGCCAGTAAGGCTTGGGCAAAAGCCTTGATGCAGTCAGCCGGAATTCCTACAGCACGGGGTGCGGTATTTACTGAGGCTAAAGCAGCAAAATCTTACGTAAAAGCGCAGGGGGCACCAATTGTCGTTAAAGCCGACGGCTTGGCAGCAGGTAAGGGTGTCACAGTTGCCGAAACGGTGGATCGGGCACAGGCGGCAATTGATGCCATTTTTCAGGGGCAGTTTGGCAGTGCTGGGAAATTTGTCATCATTGAAGAATATTTAACTGGGCAAGAGGTTTCCGTTTTAGCGCTTTCCGATGGGTTAACGATTCGCTCGTTGCTACCAGCTCAAGATCACAAGCGCATTGGTGAAGGCGATACGGGGGAAAATACTGGTGGCATGGGAGCTTATGCTCCTGCGCCCATTGCCACACCTGCGTTGATGGAACGAATTCAAAAAGAAGTATTGGAGAGAGCGATCGCTGCTTTAAAGGCAAAAGGCATTGACTACCGAGGCGTACTTTACGCCGGATTGATGATTACCCCGTCCGGATTCAAGGTTTTGGAATTTAACTGTCGCTTTGGCGATCCAGAAACACAAGTGATTTTGCCCCTGTTAGCAACACCTCTATTCGAGTTAATGCTTGCCTGTGTGCAGCAGCGTTTAGCAGAAATGCCACCCATTGCCTGGAAACCAGGGGTAGCTGCCACTGTTGTTGCAGCCGCTGGTGGTTATCCTGGAGAATACGAGCAAGGAAAGGTAATTACTGGCATTGAGCAAGCCGAGTCACTGGGAGCCACTGTATTTCATGCCGGGACAAAGTTGAACCAACAACAACTCGTAACAAATGGCGGTCGGGTATTAAATGTCACCGGAGTCGGTTCAAATTTTGACCAGGCAATTGCCTCCGCATACGCTAGCATAAAATGCATTCACTTTGAGGGGATGTATTATCGCCGAGATATTGGGCATCGGGTATGGAGAATTGTTGATTGTTGATTGCCATTAGCCATTAGCAATTAGC
>CAZZYE010001127.1:0-2842 GCA_964658145.1 uncultured Stigonema sp. | reverse complement strand
TGTGCTAGTGGATGTGCTAGAGCCTTGGCTAATAGGCTGACCAGTAGACGGGGTTACAGCCGGACCACCGCTAGCATCATTGATCTGTTCGACACGAAACTTAGATGCTTGGGCATCTACAGTTTTGCTGGTTAACGCTAGAATCAGGGCTGTACCTATCAGGGTCAAATATTTTCCCTTCATATTACTCAACCTCAACACCTCAACTGAGTACTCCGCACTATTAAATCAGACAATAGGCGTTATGAAATCTTCCTAAATGAAGATGTATATTTCGCCATTAAAACATGTACCTGTTTTAATGGTGTTATATTTAACTTTTTTGTCGATCAATAAGTGATTTATAACTATACCAAATCAGAGTGCTGGCTATCCCGATCAACTAGTCAAGGGAGAAAATATTAAAAATTATATCACAATGATAAGAATTATAGAGAGTATCAAAACGTAACAAAATTAACAACATAAGTCTGCTCAACATAGATTGATTTTGTGTCAGCTAGAATGGGTAACAATTCCTTAAAGCTAAAGTCCTCATAAGCTTATGAGTACAATGATGGAATATTAGCATCTCAAGACCGCAGTTCGCCCAATTTTTCAGTAATAACCGTGGTGTGAATAGCCGATGAGTTCCCCCCAACCTCCTCAAAAGCCACAAACTCTGCTTGGTCAGCTAACTCAAGCAGTACATACAATTCAAGCTAGGGTTGATTTCTCCAAACTGGCGCTCAAACCTAATGCCAGAGTACCAGAACTTTGGGTACAGGATGCGGGGGCGGATAAGGCAGAGGTATATCCGCTGTTGGGCGATCGCTACATGTTAGGTCGCAGTTCCAAATCCTGCGATATTGTCATTCGCAACCCAGTTGTCAGCCAGATTCACCTGTCACTATCACGGGATTCCACTCAACGAACCCCTGTTTTCTTTATTAAAGATGAAAACTCCACCAATGGTATTTATCGGGGCAAGCGTCGGGTTAATTCCCTAGAATTGCGTCACGGCGATGTCCTTACCCTTGGACCACCAGAACTCGCTGCTTCAGTGCGGCTGCAATACGTAGATCCACCACCATTATATGTTAAAGCAGCAACTTGGACAGCTTACGGTATTGGTGGTGTTACTGCCCTAACAGCTTTAGTCATTGGTGCTGAATCGTTGAAATTTTCGGTAAGACCCCTACCAGGGGCTACGCGCTCCCCAGTGGTTGTTTACGCCCGCAATGGTGTCACCCCATTACGTGAGCCTCGGACTACTGCTCACGTGGACAGGAAGCAGTTGCAAGACTTTGGTCCTTATTTGCCAGCAGCAGTGGTAGCCTCAGAAGACACCCGTTATTACTGGCACTTTGGGGTAGACCCACTGGGGATTTTGCGAGCAGTGTTTATAAATACCAAAAGCGGCGATGTCCAACAAGGTGCCAGCACTGTCACTCAGCAAGTCGCCCGCAGTTTGTTCCGCGATTATGTGGGAAGACAAGACTCCCTCGGGCGAAAATTCCGAGAAGCGGTTGTCGCCCTGAAATTAGAAGCTTTTTACAGCAAAGATGAGATTTTGCTGACATACTTAAATCGGGTTTTTTTGGGAGCAGATACTTATGGCTTTGAGGATGCTGCTAAGTATTACTTTGATAAATCAGCAAAAGAGTTAACTCTGTCCGAAGCAGCAACGTTAGTGGCAATTTTACCTGCTCCCAACGGCTTCGATTTTTGTGGTGGAGATACCCAGAATAAGCTAAAAACAACAGAATACCGCAACCGCGTACTCAGACGATTGCTGGAGAACGGCAAAATTAAACAAGATGAGTATAACCGATCTAGGCGATCGCCCCTTGATATCAGCCGTAAAGTTTGCGAACAGCAGGCAAAGACTATTGCTCCTTATTTTTACAGTTATGTCTTCCAAGAACTCGAATCCATCTTAGGAAAAGACTTGGCACAAGAAGGCAACTTTATCATTGAAACGCAGCTAGATCCAGCAGTTCAAGCACAAGCAGATGCAGCGCTGCGTAGACATATTCGCAATAATGGACCCTCTTTTGGTTTTTCTCAAGGAGCACTCGTTACCCTTGATTCCAGCACTGGTGGCATTCTCTCTATGGTGGGCGGCACTAATTATAAAACTAGTCAGTTCAATCGTGCTTTCCAAGCCAAAAGACAACCCGGTTCCACCTTTAAAGTCTTTACTTACACAGCTGCTATAGAGCAAGGGATTTCACCAGACACATCTTATTCCTGCGCTGCTTTGCCTTGGCAAGGCTTTACCTACAAACCCTGTCGTACAGAAGCTAGCGAGTTAAGTATCGCCACTGGACTTGCCCAGTCGGAAAACCCAATTGCTCTGCGAGTTGCCAAACAAATAGGGCTAGATAAAGTCGTGGGGATGGCGCGACGCTTAGGAGTCAGATCTGCCCTCGATCCAGTTCCGGGCTTGGTAATCGGTCAAAGTGTAGTCAATGTCTTGGAAATGACGGGTGCTTTTGGTGGCATTAGCAACGGCGGGGTGTGGAATCGTCCCCATGCGATTAGCCGGATTCTAGACAGCAGTGATTGCAGCGATCGCAACGATTTAAAGACTTGCCGCGTCATCTACTCCTTCGACCAAGATCCAGAGGCGAACAAGCGAGTGCTGAAAACTGAAGTCGCCAATACAATGACTCGTTTGCTGCGCGGAGTAATAACAGAAGGTACTGGTCGCAGTGCATCTCTTGGACTGGGGGAAGCTGGCAAAACCGGTACAACAAATAAAAACGTTGATTTGTGGTTCATCGGCTTTATTCCCAGTCAGCGACTGGTAACTGGTATTTGGCTAGGAAACGATAACAATTCCCCCACATCTGGTAGT
>CAZZYE010001126.1:0-2842 GCA_964658145.1 uncultured Stigonema sp. | reverse complement strand
CCCCCCTTTTTAAGGGGGGTTAGGGGGGATCAAAGCCTTAACTGAACCGTATTGTTTTATTATCCCAAAATGCTCACGCTTAAAGCGTTTAACAGCAAGGATTGTGCGGTTCAAAATCCAAAATCGATAGCAATTTTACCAGCCTTGTTCGGCTTTCTGAAAAATGTAAGCAGCTACCTCCAGAATCTCCTGATCGCTCAACTTATCCTTAAAAGCGGGCATAGCATTTTTACCAATCTGTACCTGAGAGATAATCGCTTGGATTGAGTCTTTATCATAATTTTCCAGGTACTGTAATAAAGCTTCCTTTTTCAAGGTTTTCTCGGCAATAAGAACGTTACCACCACCTATATGACAAGAAGCGCAGTTAGCGCTGAAGATTTTTGCAGGGTCAAATGCTTGATCTGCAAGTGCTGGATTTACGAATGTAAATATGAACAGGGTGAGCGTCAACAGTACGATTAACGAAACTATTCTCAATGGATTCTCCTCGCGATAAGCCTCCAGCAACTAAAAAAAGTGTCTCCATTTACTATTGTATGGCGACTAGAAGTCCCAAAGCGTTAGTCCAGTAAGCGTGTTTAACGTTCTTACCCAGTGTTCTCAAGCCAGTACTTTAAAAGTTTATATATATTTACAATTAACCGTAACGAGCTTATCCCTTCCTTCGCTACGCAGCATATACCAGTTAAGGATAGAACTCGTCAAGTCGCTTTGATCCAAGTCGTAATTTGTAATTCGTAATTCGTAATTAATAAATTAAGGGAGAGCAACTTGATTGCCATGCAACGCGAGACAGCTACGCGATGATCGTTATGTTAGACCGTTGGACGTGCAATAATTGTTCCCCTATTTCAGGATGGGGGGTAATTACGAATTACGAATTACCCTTCGGGTGACGCTCCTTCGTCGCTAACGCTGCGCTATCGCAGTCGCCTACGGAGGGAAACCCTCCTCATGCGCGCTGTCTCACGAATTACGAATTATTCGTATCCCTAGCTTTGAGCCGACTCAACCAAGACTCTGCCAACCATGCCAGCACCACGGTGAGGTTCACAGTAGAAGGAGTATTCACCAGCAGGCGCGTCTGCTGGAATAGTCGTTTCTGTAGATTGTCCGGGAGTCATAAGCAACTTCTTATGAGACAGGTTTTTGGCTAAATCAGTACTCTTAGCAGGGTTTTTGGCTGCATCAAACACAACATTGTGAGGAGGAACTTTGTTGTTGACCCATTTAATTGTGTCACCAGGATGAACCGTCAACTTATTTGGTTCAAACCCTAGCATTCCTTTATCAGTACCCATTTTCACAGTATATGTTTCAGCCGCAGCACTGGGGGTGAAAACAGCGAAGCTGCTAACAACTAAAAGGATTGTCAACACAGCTAAACTTAGGCGTCGCAAACCTGACGCAATCAATTTCATGGCGTTCTCCTAATAACAAGCTTTATTTTCCTTTTTTCATTTTAGATACTATTGAGCCTAAATATGACAATCTGTCATAGATGCAAATTTTTTTTTAAATAATGGCAAGCAAAGTATCGATTTTAGCGGCTTTAGCGGGTAAGCTTGTGTTCCAAAACACAAATAGAACGGCTAAAAACAGGAATAGATGTCGAGCCAAGAATCGATGCATATTTTATAGTCAATAGTCAATAGCAGCCAGCGATCTGTTTATGAGTTTCGGTAAACCCTCCTAGACATGCAGTAGGGTTTACCGATCATGGCGACTGGCGTTCAAAAGTCAAAGGTCAATAGTCAAAAAACTTAAGACTTAAGACTCTTGACTATTAACTCATGATTATGGGCTAAATCATCAAGTTGGGTTTAGTAATAAATTTTGCCGCCACCCCACTTTTGACCGATAATCTTAGGTTCCAGGAGAATATGACCAGCGATCTCTTCTAAGTCTTCATCCGTCAGATTTCTCATTTTAGTGAAAATATCTGAGCTCTTAATGCTGGGGTGTATTTCGGAAATTTCCTCTTCACCATCGTAGGTAGTGGGATTTTTCAAGTAGTCCACCAAACTTTCAATGTTGTTACGGGGTGGTGATGCCAGCGCCAGACTTTCGGGATCGAGTCCCACATTCTGGTTGGTCTTGGTCACACCTCCAGCATGACACTGGGCGCAGGCAAAGTTAAATAAGCGTTTGCCTTCTTGAACTTGTTTAAGGCTGAGTACAACGGTATCGCCCTTGTCATTTAATGGCAAAGTGCGGGTAGCCGCATCCAGTTCCACTGCTGTCGCACTACCAACAAACAACTGAAATCCTAGTAAAACAGCCGCAAAAATGCCAAATAATCTTCTTAACATGTTTCCCCTTAACGATTTTAACTTACTACACAGCGAAGATCGCTCTGACTCACAATATCTGTTGTTAACTGCTAACTGCTAACTGCTAATTGTTCTTAGCCAAAGCGCGATTAGCAGTTAGCCAGTCAGGTGACTTCCGTTGTCGGATCGGTTTCAGACACAATTTGGGAAATAATTGCCTTTGCATCCTCTAACGCCAAACGGGTGTTTTGGTTTTTATAGGCAATTAAGAGTTTGTCACACACAGATAGCACTTTGTCCACAGGAATGCTGTAGTCAGCCGCTATCTCCGCGATTGATAGGTCTGCAAAACCCATAACCTTTGTTAACTGACAGATAGAAATTGAGTTGCTGTAAGATCAATTATCACTTTAAGAGTGCCATTTTTTGCCGAAACTACTGGGGAGTAGGGGAGTGGGGACTAGGGTCTGATTCGCAGTACGGATTTACCTCCTCGAGTTGCCGCGGATCCAAGATCCTATAAACGTCACCAGCGCAGGACGTCCAGTAACGGACAGAAGACTTTC